>CAYPPC010000139.1:0-7918 GCA_964412435.1 uncultured Paludibacter sp. | reverse complement strand
GGATTTTGGTGAAGACAGCAAAGCTGCCGGTTGGGAGCGTGAAATTGGTATTACCGACAGTATTGCCTACGACAAAATGGCGCTGATGCAGAGTTTCGTGCTGACTATTCCCGGTATTCCGGTGATATTTTACGGTGATGAAATTGGCCTAACCGGTGCTAACGACCCAGACTGTCGCCGCATGATGAAGTTTGACAACCTCAACAAGCACGAAGAAAAACTGCTTAGCATTACCGCTAAACTGGGTCAGTTACGGAAAAACAATCCGGTATTTATGTACGGAGATTTTATCAACCTCCAAGCTGAAAATGACAGCTGGGTTTATGCCCGCAAGTATTTTGGTAGCAATGCGGTTGTGCTCTTGAATAACTCCGACAAGGAGAAAGAATTTAATATTACTTTACCTGCAAACTTGCAGAAAACAAACTATTCAGCTACTTTTGAGCAGTCATATCAAATTAAAAACAATCAACTGAGTATTACGCTGCCACCTTATTCGAGTGAGGTGTTGGTAAGCAAATAGTCAGTTAAAAAAGTAGAAATAATGATTAAAATCTCGGATAAGAAACTGGCTGAAGGCGCATCAAAGGGTATGGACGAGTTCCTGCAAGTATTTATTGATGCCTATTTACAAGCCATTGAAGGTGAACTGACTGCCGAAAACATGCAAAAGCTGAACGGGCACCAACATACGCTGCTGGCTTATCACTTCTTTCGTGAAGAGGTAAATCAAGGTGGATTTGTGCAACTGATTCAAAACGGCTACGGAGGTTATATTTTTGACAATCCTGTGGCCAGGGTATTCCGCGAATATGGTGCTGCACCGCTCTCCAAACTAATTTATAAAGCTAAAGAAATTTACGATTTCAACCGCGAAGAGTTAGAGCGAGAAACCACCGAAGAAGAGTTTACAGAAATGTATGTCGACTTTGAGCAGTTTGATGAATTGGAAGAGAAATTCTTTGAAATTGAAGAAGAATCTACCGCCATTATCGCTGCTTATGTAGATGACCATATTGAGCAATTTGCAGAGATTGAGAAATAACAAAAATGAGAGCCAAGTATAACAATTACTTATATTGGCTCTCTTTATTTTCTCTTTGTTTTATTCTCTCCACTTATCCCGATTACCGGTAATCTCTTTTTTATTTCTCATAAAAAGCTCGCACAGTCTTAAAGCAGAAACCCAGAAAAGTAACCGACCAGGCTATAATTGCAAAGTAAATAAAACCGGAGGCTATCGGACCGACAATATCCAGATGCTCTATTTGCGATATCCGGTAGGTGCTCACGGTATACATGCCCAGGGGGAAGACCATGCCCCAATACTGCGGATGATAAGTAAGCGGAATTTGTTTTAATACATGCCGCCAGAAACCAAGGACTATAATAATGGGAATCCACCAGGTACCAAACGCCCATAACATCAATGTCATTCCCATCACAAAGAACTCCATCGAACTGGAAAACTCCCATAAACCGGATTTTTGAACTAATAAAGCACCGGCCAGACTGGAGATTGCGACAGCTCCCATATTAATCCAGTAAGGGGGAGCAAATTCCTCAGCTTTCATCTTGAAAAAAGTAAGCCGATAGAAAATAAGTGTTATAATAATTATGTATAAAATACAGCCTAGCAGAAACATCATCAACGAGATGAAAAGAGTAGCTTTCGGACCAAAAATGGTATAATCGAGTAGCTCCGTACCAAGCACAGCAATCGATTGTGTTGATACTACAATCAGCAACCAAATCCCATTAATCCCTTGATCCAGTGTTGGCTTATCATTTCTTGTAGTCAGCACAATCATCAGCATATAGAGCAAGACCAGCCACAGTACAATACCAAAATAATAGAGAATAAGCGCAACCGAATGCCCATAACCAAGCGCAATAAACTGATTCCCTAATACGCAGGTACCTGCTACGATGGTTAGAAAACCGGGACTTTTAGCATGACTGGAAAAATCTTTGACGAAAGATTTGAAATAAAAAATCAGTCTTGAGAAAAACATCAGCAGAAGCACACCATAAGCAGACACATTAAAATAGAAAAGCGCTTTTGCCAAGAGATGAAAACCGAGCAGATTACTGGCAATTGAAACAATACCGGTAGCCATAACGAGGGCAAAATAAGCCGGAAACAGGTTTTCAACACCGTGCTTAATTACCGGAATTATCGATTTACTTTGAGTTACCTCCATACAAGTAAAAATTAGTGTGTGAGTAAATTTTTCTTAGCAATATAGGAAAAAGCAAATAATTTTAAATCACTTAATCAACAATCTCATATTTAGTTATATTGAAAGCAGACAGAAACTCTTCGACCAGACTGCTGCGTACAACCACAAGCAAATCAACTTCCTGTTCCAACAGATAGCGTAAAAGTCCTGCAAAGCCAAAACCTCTTATCTCCAAACCACCTATCTCATCAATCCACACAGAATTACCCTCAAAATTATCTTTAATATACTGTGTGCCTCGCTCAAATACCGATTTTACAAATGCAAATCGTCCTTGATAATAATAGCTTTCTTTACCCTCATCCTCAACCTGTTCTTTTCTTACAATAAAAGGTAACTCCTCTCCCTTCGGTAAAAGTTGCAGATTATATCCGGCGATCTGTCCCGTTTCGTCATATAGTTTTTTAGAGAAAAGTCCGGTCGGTTTATTGGATTTGCTGTACATTTCCCAAAACCGACTACTTTTTCCGCTATTTTGATCTCCGGTTATAATCCTTACCATCACTCGCTATTTATTGAACTTATAAGCAAAAGAAGCATAAATCCGTCGCCCCTCCATAGGATAACCCTCTGAGAAGTAGTACAACTTATCAAAAAGGTTTTTCACTCCCAGTTTAAGTCTAAAATTATTAAACTCCTTTGCTGCACTACAATGAAAAAGAGCAAATCCGGGAACAGAAACAGCACCATCACTACTCAATACAGTTTCACTCAATGCCGTCATTCGCAGTTGTAAAGCGATACCATAAAATGGTGTTACCTGCACCATAGCGTTCAGTTTATGATCCGGCACCTCCGTGAATTTCAAGCTTCTATCGCTTTTATTTACCCGATTGATATAGCTGTAATTAAACTCCGATTCCAGCCAGTTGTAGCGGTAAGAAGCCCCCGCCTCCACTCCACTAAATACGGCCTCACCCTTGTTTTGCAACTGCCAGATAAGCGGATCATCCGCCACTACGCCGGTTATCTCCATAATGGTATTTGTCAGCAACATATAATAAGCCGATGCAAACCAACGCACCCCGCCTGCACCACCATTATAAGTTAAATCAAAGTTGTGCGCATGCTCCGTTTTCAGTTCCGGATTAGGAATTGCCCTACCAAGTTTATAAGAGTAACGCTCTTTTAACGAAGCAAACCGGGAGTTTCTTGAAAAAGAAAATCGCAGACTGTTTTTCGTATCGAAGCGATAATCAATCTCAAACTGATAATTCAAATCAAGATCCGATGAATTCGGGTAGCTTATAATTGCATAATCTTTACTACCTGGAATCTCCTCAAAAGCCTCAATCTTTACACCCTGATGACTAAAATAACCAATTCCGCCCAATAAGGTCAACTTATCATTCACATCCCAACTATCCTCAGCAGCAAGCGAAAAGGTGTATTCATTTTGTGTCGCTACCGGGTCGTCATTATCATGACTCCGATGCACATCATTTTTTAAGTTGACACCAAACTTCAGATGATTTTTATCAATTCCGTCCCAAATTGCCACCAAACCGCCACCCAATGAATAGTCATTATAATAACTATCAAATGCGGATTTTAGTTCCTGCGAGCTGTATGTTTTGTCATCATAAGCTTTCAGCAAATTGTAGTAGCGATCGTAAAAAAGCTTACTCTCCAGCTTCCACTCTTCAGTTAAGTTTGTCTTCGACAAAAAGTAGAGCTGATCTTTGTCCCAGTTTTTATAACGCCAGAATCGCGGTTTACCAATGGAACCAAGATAGGGCGGCACATACTTATCTGCACGCACCATGCTGTAACCCAGCACATATTCATCGCCCGCTACCGGTGTAAAACCAACTTTTCCGTTAAATTGATAATCTGTTGTACGTGAAAACTCGCGAACTTTCCCCTTTTGCAGCGCATTATCTGTACTAAATCCGCCAGGCAACTTAAAATCCTCTCTGTGAATCCAGCCACCATCAAGCTGCATATACCAATTTTTTTGTCGTGTGCCAATATTCAGCGAACTGTTCCACAATGTGCTTCCCTGAAACCTTAACTCAAACTTCTCTTTGGGAGTAGCACTTACAATATTAATAGCACCACCCATGGTATTTCCACCCAGCAAAAGCGATGATGTTCCTTTCGCAACATGAATTTTTGAAACAGCGGCTGTTTGCAATCTTCCCAAATCAATAAAACCATCATACGGCACAGATACCGGGATACCATCCATGTAAACCGGAACACGCGATTGGTTAAAACCACGCAAATAAATCATCGTTTCATTGCGCGACGAAGCCTCCGTTAACGTAATACCGGGCATCCACTCCAGAACCTCCGGTACCTTCATCATCTCCATTTGCCTGATTTTGGCAGAAGAAATTTCTGTTGCATGAGCCACCGGTTTGTGGCTCATGACAACAATATCACCAAGTGAAAATGTTTGCAAACTATCGTTTTCTGCTTTATCTGCGACTGTATTCTGGGCAAAGAACACCCACAAAAGCAATATAATTGAATATTTGTATTTCACTATTTTCTAAAAAAGTCAATGGCATATTTCAATGGTGCTGCCACCATATGAATCAGTTTGGTAAACGGGAAAAGAATAAATATTAGCAACCCGGTTACAATGTGCAACTTAAAAATCACATCCACATGTGCAATGTAGCGCCAGGATTCCGGTTTAAAAGTAAACACACCTTGTGCATAATGCTCCATAGCCATATAATCCGACAGTGGCGTTTGCGATGTGATGTAGGTAGACCACATACCCAACGCGATTTGGAAAAGTAGCAAAGCTACAATCAAATCATCTTGAAATTTACCGGTCGCACGAACATACTTGTTAGTAAACCGACGAATTGCAAGCATGGTTATACCCACCAGGGCTACAATTCCCGAAAGCGAACCAAAAGTCATCGCCAGCATACGTTTTGTTTCGTTGCTAATCAGCCAGTTGTAAGACCACTCCGGCGTGAGTAATCCAAAAACATGACCAAAGAAAACAATCAAAATGGCATAGTGAAACAGATTGCTTCCAACTAAGAGTGTTTTATCTTTGCTGATAAACTGCGACGACGTGGCCTGAATTGTTTTGTTTCGTACAATCACCCGATACGCTGTTCCTGCAACAATTACAGCCAGCGCAATGTAAGGCAAATAGCCCAGGAAAAAGTTATTTAAATAATCTGTTGTTGTCATACCTCTACCTCTTTAGTTTCGATTATTTCTGATTTTATAGAATCACTGATCGAGCACAAAATATCCAGCAAGTGGAAATAAGGTGTCTCTTTCTTCTTCAGAGATTTTCTCATATTATCTAATATATGAGACACTTCCGTCAACAGTTTTCCGGAAGCTGCAGGCTCTTCGAGCAAAGACAAATACTCCAAAAACACGGGCAAAAAGTCCGGTAATTCATTTGTATTCGGATCATAGCCGGATTTGGAATACATCTCCCTCAAATCAACCATCGCCTGACCTCTCTCGCGAGAGTTTCCGTAAACGTGATCGAACAGATACAGATTCGTACGTTGTGAATAGTCGAAAAACTGTACATAGTCCATTTGCCACTCCGCCAATGATTTTGGGGCAATATAATTGACAAACTGCTTCAATGCTTCCAGTTCACGCTCATTCAAACTGCCATCGGCAGTCATTTCAGGTACAATTTCCGGAATAGCCTGATGCAATTCTGCATCAGGATAATCCAGTAGTAAAGAAATTATTTTAAATACATTTTGCATAAATTACTCCTCTCTTTTTTGCTTACATTCCACCAAACAAGCTCTTGCCCTCATTTTCCTGACCCGGATATTCGTAGCCCAGCATAGCTTTTATAGCAAAAAGATCTTTCTCTTCTGCTCTGTTGGGCGCCGTCGGAATCACAAAACGATCTTTATAATCGGCAATAGCCAAATAGCGGTACATCTGTTTGTAATCTTCAGCAGTCAGTCCAAGCTCTTCCGGAACGGCAGGCTCTTTAATCTTCTCTACCGTGCGCTGACGCATATAATGACGCAGAGCCAGCAAGCGGGAAAGAGCAGATTTAATAAGCTCTTCATCACCTGCAGTAAGCATACGTGCCAGGTAATTTACAGGAATTCGCATATCTTCCAACGTCTGCATAAAGTTATCGCCTACTTCACCATCCTGCATTACAGGAGAAAGTGGCGGTACATACCAAACCATTGGTAAAGTACGGTATTCCGGATGCAATGGGAATGCAATTTTCCACTCTTTCATCATTTTATAAACCGGTGAATTTTTTGCCGCTTCAAGGAAAGAGTCTGAAATTCCCTGCTCTTTTGCCTTCGCAATAATTTCCGGATCGTGCGGATCAAGAATAAGCTCCATCTGCTTGTCATACAAATCCTGGTCATTTTCTGTCGCAGCGTAATCTTTCACTTTCGATGCATCAAACAGAATAACTCCAATGTAACGAATACGCCCCACACAGGACTCAGAGCAGATGGTTGGCTTTCCACTCTCAATCAATGGATAGCAAAAAGTACATTTTTCCGACTTTTTGGTTTCCCAGTTAAAGTAGATTTTTTTGTACGGGCATGCGCTTACACACATCCGCCAACCACGACATTTATCCTGGTCAATCAGTACAATACCATCCTCTTCACGCTTGTAAATAGCACCTGACGGACAGGCCGACTCACACGCCGGATTCATACAGTGCTCACAAATACGAGGCAGATAGAACATAAATGATTTTTCGAATTCATCGTAACCGTCTGTATCCACTCCGGTTAAATTCGGGTCTTTTTTACGCTCCTCAAATGTTCCGCCCAGGTTATCTTCCCAGTTGGGTCCGTATTCGATTTTCTCCATCAAATCGCCTGTAATTTGCGAATAAGGACGTGCTGATGGCGCCGTTTTGTAACGCTTCTCACTGGTAAGCTTCGAAAAATCGAATGTAAAAGGTTCGTAATAATCTTTCATTCCCGGCAAATTTGGGTTTGCAAAGATATTCGATAAAATACTAAAGTTATTTCCTTGAAGAAGCTGTAGTTTTTTACCTTTTACTGACCAGCCGCCTTTGTATTTGTCCTGATTTTCCCACTCTACGGGATAACCGGGCCCCGGCTTGGTCTCCACGTTATTGAACCAGGCGTACTCAACTCCTTTTCGGCTTGTCCATACATTTTTACAGGTCACCGAACAGGTGTGACATCCGATACATTTGTCCAAATTCATCACCATTGCAAATTGCGCTTGTATTTTCATATCTGTTTCCTCCTATTTTTTAACTTCTTCATCGCCCCACTCGACGGTTTCACATTTTTTGATAATAACGAACTCATCCCGGTTTGCCCCGATGGTACCGTAGTAGTTCAATCCAAATGAAAGCTGCGCATAGCCACCAATCATATGGGTCGGTTTCGGGCACAGGCGGGAGATGGAGTTGTGAATTCCACCCCGGTTTCCGGTAATGCCACTCAAAGGCACATTCACAGTGCGCTCCTGATTGTGGTACATAATTAAAGCACCTTCCGGGATACGCTGCGACACAATGGCCCGGCAACTTGCAGTTCCGTTATCATTGAACACCTCTACCCAGTCGTTATCTTCAATTCCAATTTTAGCGGCATCTAACTCGCTAATCCAGATTACAGGACCACCTCTTCCCAGGGTTAGCATAATGAGGTTATCACTCCATGTTGAGTGAATGGACCATTTATTATGCGGAGTTATCAGGTTGA
>CAYPPC010000138.1:0-7941 GCA_964412435.1 uncultured Paludibacter sp. | reverse complement strand
CTGAACATTACATATACTGTGATGAGTAAGCGCCGCCTGCAACAACTGGTGCAGGAGGGGCTGGTGAGCGGCTGGGACGATCCGCGTATGCCGACGCTGAGCGGTATGCGTCGGCGGGGTTACACACCGGAAAGTATCCGCAACTTTATCGATAAAATCGGTTATACCAAAGTGGAAGGTATGATTGATGTGGGCTTGCTGGAGCACGCTGTGCGCGAAGAGCTGAATAAATCAGCCAAACGTGTAAGTGCTGTGATTGACCCGGTGAAACTGATCATTACCAATTATCCGGAAGGAGAAGTGGAGATGGTTGAAACTGAAAACAACCCGGAAGATGAGAGTGCAGGTATGCGTGAGGTAGCCTTCAGCCGTGAGTTGTGGATGGAGCGTGCAGACTTTATGGAAGATGCTCCCAAGAAATTTTTCCGCATGACTCCCGGTCGTGAGGTACGTCTGAAATCGGCTTATATTGTAAAATGTACCGGTTTCAAGAAAGATGATGATGGCAATATCGTGGAGGTGTATGCTGAATACGATCCGCAGACAAAAAGTGGAATGCCTGAGTCGGCGCGCAAGGTAAAAGGTACCTTACACTGGCTTTCGGCAGAACATAGTCTGCCGGCTGAGGTGCGTCTTTATGACCGTCTCTTTACAGTTGAAAACCCAATTGCAGATGAGCGTGAATTCCACGAGCTGATTAATCCGGACTCGCTGCAGGTTCTGAAAAACTGTTATGTGGAAGCTTCGCTGAAAGATGCGAAACCGCTCGATCATTTCCAGTTCCAGCGCACCGGTTACTTTAATGTGGACCCGGACAGCACACCGGATAATCTGGTGTTTAATCGCACCGTTCCGCTGCGTGACACCTGGGCCAAAAAGCAAACGAAATAATAAAAACCTATATTAAAAAAGGCTGTTTCTGCATGGAAACAGCCTTTTTTGCGTATATAATAGTATAGAACCGGGTTTTAGTATCCTGCGAGCTCATTCACTTTATCCCAGTTGACCACATTCCAGAATGCCTGGGTATAAGCAGCACGCTTCGATTGGTATTTCAGGTAATAAGCGTGCTCCCAAACGTCAAAAGCCAGGATCGGTTTTCCTTTGAATGAGTTAAAGGGCATCAGCATATTGTCCTGGTTGGGGGTAGAAGCGATATAGAGTGTGCCGTCAGCTTTTTTCAACAGCCACACCCAGCCCGAACCAAAGCGGGAAACAGCAGCTTTTTCAAACTCTTCCTTGAATTTATCTACACTGCCAAAATATTTGATCAACTCCTGTTCCAGTTTAGCTGACATTTTTGTACTGCCTGCTGGCGCCATCACCTCCCAGAAAAGAGAGTGATTGTAATGCCCGCCGCCATTGTTGCGAACTGCAGTGCGGATATCAGCCGGCAGTCTGTTAATCATTTTCAACAGCTCAGCCAGATCGGTGTTTTTATATTGCGGATATTTATCAAGCGCCTTGTTGAGATTGTTCACATAGGCTGCATGGTGCACAGTGTGATGAATTCTCATAGTTGTGCTATCGATATGTGGCTCCAGCGCATCATAAGGGTAGTTTAATTGTGGAAGTGTAAATTGACCGAAGGCCATCGCCGACATAAGTAGTGAAAGTGTCAGCACGAGATTAAATCGTTTCATGTTAATCTTATTTATAAAGTTAATAAAGTTTTTCTTTTAATAGATACAACAAACGGGGAAAGATTTTGTTTAATATTAAACTTTCAGACTTGTAGTAAGTCAAAGAATCAACAGAAAAGAAGTATTAAAAATAAAAGCTCAAGATATGTATCCTGATAAGTTAAGAATAAAGTGGCTGGCTATATTGCTTGGTTTTGTGTTTGCAGCTCAGGCGCAACAAACAGTTACATCCAGAATTATAGATAAAGAGAGCGGAGAGCCGGTGGAGCTGGCCGCAGTGCGCATTTTACAACAGAAAGACTCAGCCATGGTCCTTGGTCTGACCACCGATTCAACCGGAGTGGTGCGCTTTAGTAATGTGAGATCGGGTAATTACATCATACAGGCAAGTTTTGTGGGATATCACACCTCGTATCGCAACTTTAAGGTTGAGAAAAGTCCGGTTAATCTGGGAGATTTTCCTATTGAAGAGGATAGCCGCTTGCTGAAAGATCTGGAGGTGACGGGCTCTGTGGTGCAGATGGTGATGAAAGGTGATACCATTGAGTATAATGCCGGTGCTTTTAAAACTGCCGAAAATGCGGTGGTGGAGGATCTTTTGAAAAAAATGCCGGGAGTGGAAATTACCGCAGATGGTAAAATTATGGTCAATGGGGAAGAGGTGAAAAAAGTGCGTGTGGATGGAAGAAAATTCTTCGGAGACGATAAGGAGATGGCCACCCGGAATATCCCAGCCAATATGATTGATAAGGTGCAGGTGGTAGATCAGAAATCTGAGATGTCGCAACTGACCGGTTTTGATGATGGCGAAAGTGAGCGGATTATTAATCTCACTATACGTTCTGACCGTCGTCAGGGAGTATTTGGTAATGTCACTGCCGGTGCTGGGTTCGATGTGAATCCGGAGTTTCGCTACGATGCCAATGCCTTTTTGAACATCATGAATGGCAACAGCCGTTCTTCAATTACTGCCGGAGCCAACAATACCAATACCGCCCGCAGTGCCCGGGGCAGGGGCGGATTTGGAGGTGCCCGCAGTGGAATTACAGAAACGCAGAACTTTGGTTACAATATTAACACGGAGCTGAGCAAAAAACTGATTGTGGGCGGTGATGTTACTTTTAACCACTCAGACAACCTGGTAGTTTCAGAAAGTAACCGCGAAAACTATATGCAGGGTACTACCTATTTCAATACAGATAACCGGATTAATAACCGTGAGAACTATCAGGGAGATGTTCGTTTTGAGATGGAGTGGAAGCCGGACAGCGCCAATACGCTTATTCTGCAGCCCAATTTTGGTATTAACCGCTCATTCACCAACAATATTTCAGACTATGTCTATATGGAGGAACTTGATACTACCAGTTATGGACAGTCAGCCAATAACAGTGAAGGTAAAGATATGAACGGCGGATTTACGCTGATCTATAACCGTAAACTGAATAAACCGGGACGTACATTTACCTCCCGCCTGAACACCAATTTTTCGGAAAGCTACAGCGATGGTTACAATTTTTCGGAGAAAATAACTCCGGATTCAACCACCATACTGGACCAGCGTAACGAAAACAGTTCGAACAACTACAGCTTTGGAGCCAATTTCTCTTATGTGGAGCCGCTGGGCGATTCACGCAAACACTTTTTAGAAACCAGTTTGTCGATCAACGGAAACGTGCGTAACTCCATCCGTAATCTGTTTGATAAAGATGGTGCCAATAACTATACGCTTAAAAACATGGAGTACAGTAACGAGTTTGATAACACTTTTATTCGCGAGACGCTCTCATTGAATTATCGTTATGTACAGCCCAATTATAATCTGACCGTAGGAGTTAACGCTGAGCCATCGCAGACCTACAGCACTACAAGATATGGTGATAATAATCCGATCTCACTCAAAAGTGAGGTGTTTAACTTTGCCCCCTCATCACGCTTTCAGTACAATTTTGGCAGACGCACTTTTGCCCGCCTCGACTACCGCGGACGCACCAGTCAGCCCTCTATCAATCAGATGCAGCCGGTGAAAAACAACACCGACCTGATGAACGAAACTGTAGGAAATATGGGACTGAAGCCGGCATTTACGCACAACCTGCGACTGATGTATTCCAATTATAACGAAGAGTCCTTCCGCTCATTCAGCCTGGGGGTAAACGGAAATGCTACGAAAGATCAGCTGACCAACAACAGTATTTATGATAAAACGGGTAAACGTTATGTGCAGACCATTAACTCTGACAAAATACCCTACAATCTGAATACCTTCTTAATGTATAATCAGCCTTTCCTCAAAAAATTCAACGTATCGAGCAATACTTCTCTGGGGGTGAATCAGCAGTATGGTTATACCTCTAAAAATGTGAATATCGAGGATATTGACATTGACAATCTTCTGCGTGGTGATTTAAGCAGCACCATTCGTTATAATGCCTCAGAAAATGTATCATTGAGTTTTACGCATGAGAAAATAGATTTAGGCCTGCGCGGAGGTGTTCGCTACTCCTATTCGCTCAATAATTTTAATACCAAACCTACCGAAACTTTCGACTGGAACGGAACATTTAATTTGGGGTACAGACCTACTAAAGTACTTACATTTACCAGCAGTGTGGATTATATGCAGCAAAGTGGTTACACCGGTTTCAACTCCTCACAGTGGATTTGGAATGCCTCGATCGATTACACTACATTCAAAAACAGAGGTACTTTCTCACTGCGTGCAGTAGATATTCTGCAGCAGCGCCAGAACATCTCACAAACAGTAGGTGATAACTATATCCAATTTAGCCGCAGTAACTCACTGCCATCCTATTATATCCTCAGTTTCACCTACCGGATCAGCAAATTTTCCGGAACAAGTCAGGAGGAGATGATACAAAATGGTCGCAGAGGGCAGGGACGTGGCATGGGTCGTGGAATGCATATGCAGGGAGGCGGTCCGGGTTTTAATCCGGGAATGATGCCGATGCATGCATTCTAAACAGTGTAACGGCTGAAGACTCAGAGAATAAACTGTTCTTCATTTCCGAAATTTATGAGCAAAGAGCTAAGATGTATTAATTAAAACGGGCTGGCAGGCTGCAGGTTTGTTTATCTGCAATATTATTTGTAATTTTCGGGAAATTTGAATTAAGCTGAGTAGCTTGTTCTATTTTAACAAAAACAACATGGAAAAAATTAGAATTGCTCTTTTAGGTCTTGGCGGTGTTGGTGGATATTATGGTGGAAAACTGGCACAAAAATACGCTGATTCAGACCAGGTAGAAATTATCTTTATAGCTCGAGGCGAGCATCTTACAAAAATCCGGGATAAAGGTTTGCGGGTGATTACCGATGGTGATGACTTCACAACGCAGCCCGTAATGGCTACAGACAAACCGGAAGAGATTGGAATTGTTGATTATCTGATTATTTCAACCAAAAGCTACGATTTGAAGTCGTCGGTTGAATATATCAAACCGTGTGTTGGAGAAAATACGGTGGTTTTGCCGCTGCTCAATGGCGGTGATATCACCGAGCAAATTCGAGAGGCGCTGCCCGGACATACCGTTTGGAGCGGTTGCTCCTATATTGTGAGCCGCCGCATTGAGCCGGGCGTAATCAGAAGCACCGGTAATTTTGACAAACTGGTGTTTGGATATGACGGTGAGCCTGATGAACGCCTGGAACTGCTTGAGAAGTTAATGAAAGAGGCTGATATCGATGCGGAATATTCTAAAGAGATTCGCCAGAGCATCTGGCAAAAGTTCTTCTTTATTTCTGTTTCGGCTACAATGACCAGCTATTTTGATGTAAATTTCAATGAGTTGGGTGAAACTGATGAACGCCGTGAAATGACGCGTGAGATGAGCTGTGAGTTTTTGCGCGTGGCTAAGGCGGAAGGTATTGATGTGAGCGAAAACCACAAAGATCAGGTGATTAACCGTGCCGGAAGATTACCGGCAGGATCAACAACATCGATGCACAGTGATTTCCAGGCCGGAAATACTACGGAGGTAGAGACTTTGACCGGTGCGGTGGTGCGTTTTGCGAAAAAGCATCAAATCGACCTGCCCGTCTATGAAAAAGTTTATGAAGATCTGAAAAACAGATAACTTGATATGATATTGATATTAAATAAAATGGGGAAAATCTTCTGATTTTCCCCATTTTATTTTTATGCTTCTCCGCCAAAACCCATCGGCATGGGTGGCATCATCGGATTCTCAGGTGTTTTAATTTTTCCGAACTGCTGCTCATATTTTGCAATATTGTCCTGCAGCGCACTAAGCAGTCGTTTGGCGTGTTCCGGTGTGAGGATTACACGTGATTTTACGTTCGCTTTGGGTGTGCCCGGCATAATGCGAATGAAGTCGAGTACAAACTCTGAGCTCGAATGCGAAATAATGGCGAGGTTAGAGTAGATACCTTCGGCAACTTCAGCCGGCAGTTCAATTTTAAGTTGATTTTCCTGTTGTTTGTCCATAATTATATTGTAGTAATTTTAATAATCGTTTTGTTTAAGTCAGAAGTTGTCCTGTTATTTTCCTGCGGGGAAAAATCAGGCCAGAATGCAACCTACAGCGATGCTGTAGAACTTCGACTGGGAGCTGTCACTGCGGGAGGTCAATACGCAGGGTTTTTCAGTTCCCTGGAGAATGCCGCCCATTTCAGCACCTGCAAAGGTAGCCAGACCTTTGTAAAAAACATTGGCAGAAGTAAAGTCCGGGAAGATAGCCACATCAGCATCACCCAGCACCTGTGTCGGTACATTTTTGATGCTTCCCCGCTCGGTGTCGAGCGAAAGGAAAATGTCGAGCGGTCCATAATAACATCACCAAACTCACCAGCCCGCCACATCTGCATAATATCCAGATAATCCTGCATAAATGTAATTTTTGGATTGGCTACCTCTGTGGCGTGAACCAGAGAAATTTTGGGTCGCTCAATACCAAACTTATAACAGGTGTTGATAGCATATTTTATCATCGCTTTCCGCTGCTCCAGGTTGGGGTAGGGAATCACGGCAGGATCGGAGAAAAACAGTAATTTATGATAACCCGGTATCTCCAGGGCTGCATTGTAGGTGAGCACATTGCCCGGTGGGAGCAAGCCTTTCTCTTTGTCCAGGATGGCACGCAGAATAATATCGGTGTTCACCAGGCCCTTCATCAAGACATCAGCTTCACCCTCTTTGACCATACGCACCGCTTCTACGGCAGCCATTTTCTCATCCGGAAAGTCCAGGATGTGAATGTACTCGAGAATGTCAGGATTGGCATAAAGCTCCGGAGTCTCAATTTCGGCTACGTCGCCCAGCAGGTAGGCTTCGGCAATACCCACTTCTACAGCCTTCAGCACAGCTTCAACGGTGTGAGGGTCGGCAGCATTGGCCACAGCAATGCGCTTACGGCTGTTTGAACTAAGTAGTTTTGATGTTAAATCTGCAAATGATGCTATTGATTGCATACAGGCATAGTTTTTATTCTCTCTATGCAAATTTATGAAATTATTTCCATTCTGCAAGTGTTTTCCCGGAAGCCGGGAATTGTTAGTTTTGCATAACTTACGAATATAAATAAGCTTGTGATGCTTTTCGGGGTTTTATTATTTTAAGTGCTTTTTTAGTGTTAATTAGTCCGTTTTTCAGAGTAAAAAATTATACGAAAATTATCATGAAATCTGACTGAAAACTTTTTTCATTTTCACTTGTTATATAAAGTAATTAACAAGTAAATTCTTAATTCAGATAACTAATGAAACAGAAAATTATTACAAGATGGCAGGGCGGAATGAAGTTTGAATCCGATGTGTTGGGTCACAAACTGGTTGTAGATGCCGCTGCTGAACATGGAGGCGAAGATGCAGGTCCAACCCCTAAAATTTTAATGTTGGTGGCACTGGCCGGCTGCACCGGAATGGATGCAGTGTCCATTTTGAAAAAAATGCGCGTTGATGTGAAAGCATTTGATATTAGTGTTGAAGCTGATATGCGTGAAGAGCATCCGAAATATTATGAGAAGATGCACGTAATTTATGAGTTTACCGGTAAGGATTTGCCCCTGGCAAAACTTGAAAAAGCGGTGAATCTCTCCAAGGAGCGCTATTGTGGTGTGGAAGCTGTGTATAAGCAGGTGATGGAGATGACGCATGAAATACGTGTGATCGACCAGGAATAGTTGTTTTTTTATAGTTAGTTTTTGTAAAGAAAAGCCCAACCGAATTGACACGGTTGGGCTTCTTCTATTTTAAGAATATCGATTACCTAAGTACATGACAAAAATTTAAATATATTTATATCATCTTGAAACCCAGA
>CAYPPC010000137.1:0-7960 GCA_964412435.1 uncultured Paludibacter sp. | reverse complement strand
ATTTCTAACTATCAGTTTTACTGTAATGCTTCTTGCTTAACCTAATCACAACCTAAACTATCGCCGCCGGAGTTGAGGCTGAATTTGAAACCATCGGTGCCGGCTTTGAGCTGACAATCGACATCTACCGATGTGGATACAGTGCCTAATACCAGATACTGTTTCACAGTGGCATTGAAACTGAGTCCGAGGTGAGCATTGAAAAAGCTGGGATCTCCAACCTGGAATTTTATTTGTCCGTCGCCCCGGAATCCGCCACTGATACTGGTGCCTGTCAGCGACCAGAGACCGGCGCCTACATCAACAAAGAGATATCCGCTTCCGCCCAGCACCCATTTTTTGCCTGAAACATTCAGGTAGAGATCGCCGCCTATCAATGCGACTGCTTTTACGTAGCCGCCCGCTACGATAAAGTTAAAGTTGTGCTTTTCGTTGATAATTTCCCGGTTAAATGCGGTGTAAATACCGGATAGTTTAGCGGTATTCTTTTTGTAGCACTCATTGATGACTCTTTTATCGATATAGGAGTTGGTGATACCCCAGAGATGATCGGTCAGAGGATAATTGCCCAGCATAAAACCAACATTGTAGTCACCGGACAGAATTCCGGCAGGGACGAAGGCGTAAGAACCACCGGCCACATAAAATCCTTGGGGATCGATACAGGTTTCAATCACTCCCTGATGTATTTTCAGACTTCCCAGCCAGAGGTTAGGTTTTAGGCGAAGTGTGCCTAAAAGTCGTTTGTTTTTGAAGTCGAAGACCTGCGACATGGTGCCAAATCCGGTATCAATATCGGTTATGCCTAAACTATCGGTGTTGGCTTTTACATCACCCAGCACTTCAAACTTCGTGTAGGAGTTGTTGATGTTTTCACGGGATTCTCCATTGGCGGTCATTAAACCTTCAAAGGTACAGGTGGTCCAGTCGCTGCCGAGTACCCTCATTCCGCCGGCTTCAATTTTCAAACTGTAACCGTTTGTTGATGAGGTTGGCGCACTGCTGTTACTCTCTTCTTCAGTGAGCTGAGTTACCCAGCCTTTTTGCATCATCACTTCATATTTGGGAGCTGCATTCTTTCTTGCAAAGAAGGTTGAAGGGATGGCGTTAAAAGATTTAACCGGTTTTTCCACCACCTTTCCTTCAATGGTTATCAGCTTGTCATTGATGCTTATTTTATCCTGTGAAGCAGTGAAATGAACAAAACCTTTCCCTTCGAAATCGGTAGTTACATTACCAAAGGTCGGATCCTGGTTAGGTGAATCCCAATAAGCATTCAGTATAATGCCACCCATTCGCGGAGCGCCCACATTCAAAAGACCGTAAATGGAGATGTAATCTTCACCGGCGAAAATTCCCTGAGGCTCAAATTTGGCCATTGAATTCAGCTTGAGATTGGCTTTTTGAGGTTTGGGTTTCAGCTGCACCAACATTTCGTCGTTACTCAGAATTTGTATGTAATCAAATTCAACGGAGTAAGGAGTAGAAGACCCATCCATTGTAAGACCTTTGATATTTTGCAGAGATCCTACAGTTTTGCTGCTGATCAGACTCAGATTCCAGTGAGGTTTCATATCAGAGCCAATCTTATACTCATAGTTGAGTTGCGGGGTGATATTTTCATAGACTTTCAGATTAAATTTGCCTCCGGCGAGCGTCAGGTTTTTGAGTTCCATTTTGTCCATATGAAACATATCGCTGCGAAGTACAAACTGCTTTACCGGAACTTCCAGCAGCTGAGTCTTAATGACAGCGTTGTTACTTAAAATACCACCTTCTTCTACACTGAAAGACCAGTCGGATACCTCCAGATCCCATTTTTCCAGCTTTAATCTTAAAGGATCAGATCCTGTGGCGGGATAAACCTCATTCTGATCCAGAACCATATCCGAAATGGTGAAACTGAAGTTCTCCGGCTGTGCATTAGGAATATGACATTTCACATCAGCTTTGAGATGAATTTTGCCTTCCCGGTCAAGATAGCTTTTCAGCGGATCAGCTGTAGCATTGAAACGGATCAGTTTGAATTTGACCGGTTTGCCCTGTGCATCGCTGAGATGGAATATCTCGGCGGCCGGTTTATAGTTTGCAAGGATATTCTGCAGTTGACCGATATAATCCGGTAAGTTATTATACTCTTTCTTATTGGACTCTGTTACCGACATGGCACTGGAGAAAACATGCACTATATTGTTGACTTTTGTACCATTTTGAAGTTTAGCTAGGTAAAACTCACTCTCCTCAAAATTGAGATAAGTATTGGGATAGTTGAACGAGTTATCCACAATTTTCATTTTTCCGGAGATTTTTCCGTAGTCATTTTCTTTAACCAGTTTCAGTGGTACATTTGAATTGCTTCCGCCCTCACTGCTTGTCAGCTGTATGTTGTATTTGTTCAGATAGGAGAGCTTCAGGCTGCTGATACCGCTAAGTTTTACCTCGTTGTTTTTGGGTACACCGATATTTACGCCATCCACTTTGCTCAGTTTGAATACCGTTTCTTCAATTCTGACAGCCTTGGTTACCTCATTGAGTTTGAAATCACTGAGCGATTCGTTCCAGTGAACTATACCGGTCACTTTCACCTCTTTGCTGTTGACCGGTGTGATGTTTTCAACCGTCAGCGGGAAGCCGAACACTTTATTGATTACCATATCTTTGTACGATTTCAGCTCCAGATCAGCTTTAGCATGGCCATTCTCAATAAAAATCTCTTTAACATCACCGGATACGGTGAAAGTGGTATCTATAGTGGCACGAATGTTTAAAGCTTGATTATCCACCGGCACACCTCTTAGGGTGTAGTGTCCCTGACTGTCTGAATAGGCGACCACCAGGTTGGCATCGTCGGTTGTTGAACCGGACTCATTATCTGTTTCAGTACCGGAGAGCACAAAATTCATTGATGAGAAGTTGAATGAGTTGGAAATATCCAGATATACTTTGGCGTTTTTAACCGGGACTCCATCCAGCGCAACAATACCGCTCACTTCACTTCCTTTTTCAAGCTCGATACTGCTTGTAATAAACTCTTTGGTCTCTTCACTTTTGATGTTCAGGGTTTTGGGGATATATCCCATGTTGGGCGGACCTTCCACTATGAGTGTGTAGTTGTTGACTGAGACATTTTCAAACTCAAAGCGCACCACACCCTTGTCATCGGAGGTGAGCTGTACATCGCCCAGTTTTACCCGTGCTCCTTTGATTGCGGGCGGACCGAGAATTCCCGGAGTAGAAGGTTTTTCTCTGACTACCAGCTGTATGCGGTGTTTCCTACGGAATATTTCGTGATTACCGATAGCTAGTACAGTTTTTTTACTGTCAGCCTCACTGATGGTGAGGGTGTCGCTGAAATACCCAACATCTTTGGGTATGATTTTGAACTGACTCTCTTTCACAAGCGGTACAGCGATGTTAAACTGACCATTTTCGTCAGTTTCGAAAATTTTGCCGCTATCCACCTGCAGATAGGCCGGTACAGGTTTAGTAGTTGCACTGATGGCATTGTAGCTTGTGCTTATAGTATAGTAGTTTGAGCTGCCGCCACTCTGAGATGTTTGTTGCCCAGGATCTGAAATGTTTTTAGCAACTATCTTACCTGTAATTCTTCCGGCAGGATCGAGTGGGAAGTTAATCGTTGCCTGGCTTCCTTTTTTGCGAAGGCTTCTTTTTTCCTTGTGTGATTGTTTGTAACCGTTGGCTCTGGCGTAGAAGTAGATGTCCGTCGAATTTTCTTCAGATTTGAACCAACTGTTGTAAGGACTTTTATTGAAAATAATTTCAGCATATCCATATTTGTCAACCATTTTATTCACTTTGTATCCGGGATCTGGAAATGTTTTCGGTAATTCTACAATAACGCGGGAGTAGTAGTCTGACGTAAGTAGTTTGGAGGAAACACCGTCACGAACAGAAATTAGCGCCCGGCTTGCAAGTGGTTTGACTATTAACTCAGCTTTTACACCGGGAACGCCCGGGTTTGACCAGTTGACATCTGAAATGTCGAATTCATGTTTAGGCATCTCAGCAATAGTTGACTGATATGATTTATTGGTCTGGTCAACCAGACTGGAGGATTGAATGAAATAGTTTTTATATTGACTTTGTACCAGTCTGTTCAATGTGAAAGTCTCCTTGTTGGAGATCTTTTTACTCCAGACATGTTCAAACTTTTGAGAATAAACCGAGGAGGCATCCACCTTTGAAGTGGTACTTTCTGCTCCGGTTCTGGTTGTGTATTCCGGATTGAGCAGTTCAGCCAGTGTGTACTGCCCGTCACCTTCACTTTGTGGAAGGGTTTTGTTTTTCCTTGATTCGGGATCTCTGAAAATAGTGGTTTGCAGGTCTGTAACAGGCTTTTTCTCATTGTCAATAATCTCTTTCAAGGACAAATCCAATTTGTATTCGCGCACATAGTGAGTTATCTCAAAGGGTGTTGTGCGGTTTTCAAAAGGCTGAACCTCAATTACATCTTTCGAAGGATAGTAGCTTTGTCCGGGTTCGCCGTCAATGACAATCCGCAATACGCGCCTGAGATTTTTCACGTTTTTCACAGACTCGTTCTTGTTTGAACTGCCTGATGGTTCCGGCTCCGGAAGAAGAGCGGGAGTAGGGTTGGGACCACTTCTGAAATTACCCTCCATGCTGTTGTGCGACATCAACAGATTAATCTCATCCTGAGCGGCCGATTGATTTTTGCCAATTTTTCCGAAACCGGCTCCGAGATTTTTACCCAGGTTAAAGCTACCCGAGAGTGCATCGAAAGAGACCGTGAAATTGGCATTGATGCCACTTTGTACGGGAGTTGTGACATGACCTGTTTGGGCTTGCACATAACCAAGTCCGCTCATTCTGTCTAAGTGAGTCAGATCATCTCCGGGGTTGGTTATATGTGAATATGCATCTGCCGGATTGATGATATCATCCCCTCTTCTTTTATTTTGAATGATCTCTTCAATGCTTTTGATGGCGATGGGTTGCGTTCTTGAAGAGCTGCTTTGGTAAACAATATCACCGCTTCCCAAAGAGCCTTTTTCGTTGTAATTTACAAACTCAATCATAAAGTTTCCGTCTGCATCTGTTTTTCCCTGTCCCATAGGTGCATACTGATCGTTGAGTAAAACCCAGTTGTCAGGATCTTCGTCACTGGTGAAATAGACCGATGAGCTGAAGTCGAGATTCAGCTTTCCGGTGAAATAGACGTTTCCGATTGATTTGTTACTTGAGTCCACATAGTCCACAATAACCCGGAAATGGGTGTTGGTCAGCGGACGTTTAACGTGCTGTTCAGAAGGCCATGCGTAGGTGAGTCTGCCCTGAATAACCGAAGTAGGAGGTTTGGCCGATATAATTTCATAATCAGCTTCGATGGTGCGGTAGAATTTGTTGGGATCATTTTTTTCGGGCAGCTTCAGCCGGAAGGGTTGTACAGAAGCAACAAATTCATTATTCTCAATAAAGCTTGATTTGCCGGAGCCGCTGTTGAGCAGATTCCGCACGGCGTTTTCAGCCAGCATCAGGTCTGTGGCCGAAGCATCTCCTTGTTTTCCTGTCTTTATCCACTCATCCAGATCACTGATTGCCAGGATTTTGTATTCCTCGCCTTTGTTATTGCTTGCAAGCAGTTTTTCAAACACCGCATATGATTGACCGCCTTCCATTTTTGTACGGCCGATTGCTACTGCTGTGATTGCTTTGCCGGTTGCCCGCATCTGATCTTTGGGGATATTGCCTTCATAGTGTGGAATATGCTCCTGCTTATTTTCCCGGTAGAGTACCACCGGAATGCCGGGTACCGGGTTGCTTCCCTCTGGACTGAAATGGTATTTGGAAATTTCCCTGTCGATATCTGCAGAATAACCACCCAGATAAGCATCTTTCTCGTGTGATTCAAGCTCGCTGACAAGCTCATTATCTACTTTGGTCAGGGAGTAGGTTCCGTACTTTTTCTCTACTTTCAATTTCAGCCTGTAGGCGTAAGTTTTGGCTTTTAACTCACCAAATTCAAGTAAGTTGAATCTGTTTTTTGAGTTTCAGGATCGTAAACCACCTCCCAGTCACTTATAACCGGTGGTACGGCCATCAATTTGAACTCTTCGTCCACATAATAGTTATTATGAATTTCCAGTTTGAAGAATAGCGTGTCCAGACCGATATACTTTTGAGGAATCTGGATGCTGTCTTTGATTGTGCCCATCTGATCAGTTTTGATGGTGTGGCTTGCCAGCTCTATCAGTTGTCGCCCTTCAATCTTAACTACAGGTTTCATTCTAAGATAGGGAGAACTCTGACCCTGCGTTGATTTCATGAATGTTTTGATGGTGACTTCGGTGTTTGATACCGGATAGGTTTCAGGAAAATCTTTGAATTCGTATTTTAAAACGGCATTCAGTCTTACATCGGTTTTAGCGTCTTCGTCGAGCAGACGTTTATAAATAAAGTTGTTGCTGTTGAAGCTTTTATACAGTTTTTCATCCGTATCCATCATGTCGATGGTAGCGATATATCTTTCGCCATCGATAAAACCGGCATGGGTAGCTTCAGCTTCCGGCATCTCCAGATACCCCGGAATTTTATTCTTAGCATCTTTTCCGAAAGTTCTCTCAACAATCGTTCGCTGGTCAGATACTCTTCGGATAGTCAGAATATATTTGTTTAAATTTAAGGCTTCAATTTGCGCCAAATCAATGAGAACAAGCGAGTCTTTTTCCTTTTTCGTCCATGCCCAGCTGATCAGCATATTGTTTTCATTGTTTACTCTGACGGTGTCGGCTTGTGACTTGCTCTTAAAATCTCTGGGATTAAGAAACTTAAAGTCAGATGCGTCGGCAAACAGCCTTGTAGTTCCGAAGCCCGGAGCTTTATAGGTAAAGACAACCGGTTCGCTTTTACCACTGTTTTTTATAAAAGCCGTGGGTGCGGTGGCAGTTACCTGAGCCACATAGGTGGTGCCGGTTTCCAGTTTAACGCCGCTGGCCAGATCCACCGGGAAGTTGGTGATCATCAGTCCTGATTTTTCAAGCACCACCTGGGCTGAATATTGCAGCGCATCATGAGGAGTTACGCCGGGGATTAATTTTACAAGGCGCAGACGATAACTTGTACCTTGTAAAAAGGGAGAAACAGCGGTCCATTGTATATTGACAAACTGCGGATTGGTCGCAGTAACTTCATTATTTATAAAAGGGATAATCTGCGGCGGCTCTGCATGAGTTACAAAAATGGAGCGGCAATCAGTAGAAAGCATTCTGCCGCTTCTGTAGTCGCGTACCTTTACACAGACATTGTATGTGCCTTCGGGTAGTGCCTGGTCTGTAAGCACACTCTCTTTGCTGATGCCGGTGAAGTTCAGATCGCCGGTTGAGCCCCCGGCAAAAATTTCACGCAACTGTGCACCCGTGAGTGTTCTGGGTACATTCGACATCAGCTGAATCGGCATCGAAGGTCTGTAACTATCCTTCACAGAGATGCTAACAGAGCCATCATCCTTAGTGATGGAAGCGGTGAGAAAAACATCTGCCGGTGCTCCCGAAGCGGGATTGCTGTAGGTCAACGTAACGATTACTTTGCTGCCACCGAAACCCGCATAATCTTTGAAGTAGGGTGAATAGGGCGGCAGAACGTTGAGATTAACGTTTACTGACTGCGCTGTCATCGCCTGAAAAATAAGCAACAGGGAGAGCAGGGCGATTATTCGTTGAAGATATAAGAAGCGTTTCATGGCACTGTTTCAGTTTTATATTTATTAAAAGCGATAATGATAAGCCAGCAAAAATCTTGTCTGACTAAAATCATTCATATTATAGACGCCGTTGGCCGGCGAATAGAGATAGTTTAGCCCCAGATTGATGGAGTGCTGTTTCAGAAAGCTGTAGGTACCATTCAAATCGATGGAGTAGGTATTACCATTGGCCTGGCCATCCAGCAGATTCCACAAAAGGGTGTTGTTGTTGGAGAGCAT
>CAYPPC010000136.1:0-7963 GCA_964412435.1 uncultured Paludibacter sp. | reverse complement strand
CACCGCCTTGCGGATAGTGGGGAAGTTGGTCAGCATACCGCCTGCCCAGCGCTCGGTGATATACGGCATTTCTACCGCTTGTGCTTTTTCGGCAACAATCTCTTTAGCTTGCTTTTTAGTGGCAACAAAGAGGATTTTGCGTCCTGATTTAGCAATTTGTTTGGCTGCAGCTGCAGCTTCATCAATTTTTGCTACTGTTTTGTGAAGGTCAATGATGTGGATACCATTGCGCTCCATGAAAATGTATGGAGCCATCGCGGGGTTCCATTTGCGGGTGAGGTGACCAAAGTGGCAACCTGCTTCCAGTAATTGTTCAAAGTTTGTTCTTGACATGTGTTGTTTAAAATTTGTTTACTTTCTTTGGATAGTCAACCGCTGAGTAGTCCGTACCATATTATATATAGAGGGAAAACGAAATCACAGCGATTTAGATACTAAACTGATATTATTTCTACATCCATCCGCTGCCGGATCAGGATGCTTCTGCCCAAAAGCAGCAGCATAACCTGAAGAGAGCAGATTTTGTAAAATTCGAATTAACGTTTCGAGAATTGGAATTTCTTACGTGCTCCCGGTTGTCCTGGTTTTTTACGCTCAACAATACGTGAGTCGCGGGTCAGGAATCCTTCCGATTTCAGTTCTTTTTTGATCTCGGGGTCGATTTTAACCAATGCACGTGCAATTGCCAAACGCAATGCTTCCGCCTGGCCGTTGATGCCACCACCGTTCAGGTTTACTTTGATATCGTATTTTTCTGCAACACCCAGTTTGTTGAGCGGCTGCTTTACGATGTACTGAAGCATGGGGGAGGGGAAGTAGTTTTCCAGGTCACGTTTGTTAATAGTGATTTGGCCACTTCCTTCGCTAACGAAAATGCGGGCTACTGCTGCTTTTCTTCTTCCTAATGCATTTATTACTTCCATATCTTAATTAGAGTTTTAATTCAATTTGTTTGGGTTGTTGAGCTTGCATGTTGTGTTCGGCACCACCAAAAATGTGCAGGTTGTTGATCAGCTTACTGCCGAGACGGTTTTTAGGGAGCATCCCTTTTACCACTCTGCGAATCAGCTCTTCGCTGCCTTTTCTGTTTACAATATCGGCAGCGGTTTGTCCGCGCTGTCCACCGGCATAACCCGAGTAGCGATAATAAACACGGCTGTTCAATTTGTCACCGGTCATGCGTACCTTGTCTGCATTAACAATAATCACATTGTCGCCGCAATCTACGTGAGGTGTATAGTTAGGTTTGTGTTTTCCGCGCAAAATTTTTGCAACTTCGGAACTCATGCGACCTAAAATCATATCTGTAGCATCAACTACTACCCACTCTTTCTGCGCTGTTTCTTTGTTGGCAGAAATGGTTTTATAACTTAAAGTATCCACTTGTAAATTTTTTAAGTTTGTTATTACTAATTTATCTGTCACTTCCTAAAGATGGAATATCGAAGTATGATTGAGGCTAATCGGCACATAATCGGATATTTACAGCATCTTTTTCCGTGACTGGTTTACGGGATAATAAACGGACTGCAAAAATACTGCTTTTATTTTAATTGGCAAAATAAAAGAGTAAGTTTTTTTGCAGACAGTTTCGGGCTGCTAAATTTTTCATTTTTAGCGACTTTAGCAGGAAGAGAAAAGCCGGATTTTTGCAGTTTTTCTGCAGGAAAAATGAGTCCCGTCAGCAGTTACGTAATATACTTATTTGCCGGGACGCCAGCGGTTCAGCAGCGTGGCGGTTTTCGGAAAAATACCGTTTTGGGTTGTTCGGATATCCTCGGTTACATAAAATGCGTTGGCATCGTACTCTTTAATCAAAGCGTCAATTTCCCGCATCTTTTTCCGGTCAATCACAATCTCAACCACATCCACCTGACCAACAGATCCTTGTCCCTTCATCAGGGTGGATCCGTAGCCATTGCTGCTCAGCAGTTGCACCAGACTTTCGCCCTCTTTTTTAGAGTAAACACGGTAAAGCAGTACGCCGAATGCCAGTTTACTTTCAATCAGCATACCCACATAGGTGCCCGTAGCGTAGCCGCCCGCATAGGAGATGTAGGCAATCATGTCGTTGGCCCGCGCCAGAATCTGTGATATGATAATCACCCAGATATACACTTCGAAGAATCCGATAATGGGTGCAACGCCACGTTTTCCTTTGGAGACAAAGATAATTCTGAGGGTGCCGAGTGTAACGTCGAAAACTCTGCCCAAAAAGATCACAAAGGGCAAAATAATTGGATAATGATCGATAAAGTCAAACATAAGATGAAAGTAATGCTGTTGTTATTTAATAGTTGTTCAGTTGTAATTCAATAGTTCTGAGCATTTAATCATCAGATCAGGCAGTAGCCAGATTGCCCTGTAGTCAAGCAGAAACTGAATTTTCATTGTATATAAATCTATAACGTTCCTGTAGGATTAATGTTTTAACAATTTGATCTTTGGATAATGAACCTAAAAGTTGATGTAAAACCCGGCTTACTTTTGCAAAACGATTCAACGTTTTCGATCAAACGAATATACCATTACACCATTATACCAATATACCAAACTACACGAACCAATCATCCGGAAAATTCACCAGATAAACCTGTTCGGTAGCCCGGGTTATAGCGGTATAAAGCCAGCGGTAGTAATCCTTGTTAATCTGATCATCGGGCACATAACCGTGGTCGATAAAGACTTTTTTCCACTGTCCTCCTTGTGCTTTGTGGCAGGTAACCGCGTAGGCAAACTTCACTTGCAAAGCATTGAAATATTCACTTTCCATCACTTTGCGTACTAACTGGCGGCGGTTGGTGATTTCGGGGTAATCTTCCGATACGGCTTGAAAAAGCTGGTTGGTCAGTTCGTGCATCTGCTGCGGATTTTCCGCTTTAAGCGAATCGAGCCAGACGCGTGCATCAATTTCCCAGTTGTAATCCAACGAGCGCAAGGATAAATCGGCAAAGTTGAAGCCGTACATTGTGTGGTGTTTCCGTATGCGGGTCACCTCTAGCACATCGCCATTGGCAATAAAATCAATATTATCGTACTCTTTGTTCCAGAAATAGTTGTTGCGCGTCACCATCAGCAGATCGCCGTTGGTCAGCTCTTCTTCCTTCATCATCACCCGCGCCCGGATGCCGTCGTTGTACATATTGGCACGCTTGTTCGAGCGTGTAACCACGATGGTATCTTCAACACCCACACCGTTGTACGACTGCTCTACAGCTTCCACTAAATCCATTCCGCTCAGACGCTCCACGTCGGTGAAATCAGCCAGATCGATGCTTGGTTTCTCATCTGTTTTCTCTTCAGAAATGGTTGTACGTAAATTGGTGGCATGCCACAGTATACCACTCTCTAAAGCCTGACGTACAACCTGCGTCATCTCATACTCAATCACATCCAGTCCGAGCGACTTCAGAAAAGAGGCTTCCAGAGCGGGGCTTTGTTCTTGTTGTACCGGTGGCAACTGTGCCGTATCTCCTAAAAATAGCAGACTGCACCCATCACCGGCATAAACATACTCCACCAAATCCTCCAGCAGTCGCCCGCTGCCAAAAGCAGTGTCAAAACCACTGTTGGAAATCATTGAGGCTTCATCAACAATAAACAGGGTGTTTTTATGTAGATTGTCAGAAAGCTGGAAGCGATAATCGCCCAACGACTTCTGACGATAAATGCGTTTGTGTATGGTGAAAGCGGAAAATCCGGAGTAGGCAGAGAGCACCTTGGCAGCTCGCCCGGTGGGAGCGAGCAGTACCGTTTTTTGCTGTAAAGAATATAATGCCTGCACCAATGCACTCACCAATGTTGTTTTTCCGGTACCGGCATACCCCTTCAGTAAAAAGGCTTTATGGCTAACCGGAGACACGGCAAACTGCCCCAGCAACTCAATCAATTCACTTTGCTGTGGGGTGGGTTGGTGGTGAAACTCCTCCCGGATGCGCTTACTAATAAATTCATGGATCATGGGGCAAAGTTACGAAAAAAAGCCCCCAACCCCCCAAAAAAGGAGCTTTTAAATCGTGCTGATTTGAATGTTTTGCACGTCTGTGCTGCCGACTTCAAGTTCGGCAGCACAGTAATCAACCGCAGTTGGTTGATATTACTTCTAACTTTTCCAAAGTTTCAAGACTTTGGAAAGTTTACTAACTACCTGTCTGAGATATGCAATAATTCTATTCAAAATAATGAACAATTTCTTCAATTTTCCTTATCTTTGTAGTTCGTAGGCTTATTTTGAAGGAAATAGATATGTAAATAGAAATTATATTGTTTAATAAACCCGATAGCTCTCTATTAGTCGGGAAGCCTCCCTTGCGGGAAGGTTTGGAGAGTTTTTTATCATTATGAAAAAACTTGTATTATTACTTATGGTACCACTATTCTTTCCCTGTAACGGCAAAACGGGACAATCCACCGAAACGATTGCTATCGATGATTTCGATTATAAAGTAGATCGTTTTGAGGATATTCAGATTTTACGCTATCGCGTGGCAGACTTTGAGAGTCTGGCTTTACAACAAAAAGAGTTTATTTACTACCTGAGCCAGGCTGCGCTGGAAGGTCGCGATATTCTTTTTGACCAAAACAATAAACATAACCTGGCGATACGTCGCACGTTAGAGGCGATTTACGAAAATGCAGAAGATAAAACTTCGGAAGAGTATGCTCAAGTGGAGCATTACCTAAAGCGCATGTGGATGGCGAACGGTATTCATCATCACTATTCGGGTGATAAAATGCACCCGGAATTTAGTACAGCTTATTTTGAAACTGCCGTGAAGGCGCTCGACAGCAGCTTGTTACCTTTGCAAGAGGGTGAAACAGCTGATGAACTGATTGCTACACTTTCACCGGTTCTTTTTGATCCGGCAGTGATGCCTTTGCGTATCAATCAGGCTTCGGGTGTTGATTTAATTACCACTTCTGCCAATAACTATTACGAGGGTGTTACCCAAAAAGAGGTGGAAGCATTTTACGACAAAATGAAAAATCCGAACGACAGCACACCGGTGATGTTTGGTTTGAACAGCAAGGTGGTAAAAGTGAACGGCGAAGTAGTTGAGAAAACCTATAAAATCGGCGGTATGTACAGCGATGCGCTGGAACGCATTGCCGGATGGCTCGAAAAAGCAGCTGCAGTTGCTGAAACGGAGTCACAAAAAGCGGTTATCAAAAAGCTGATCGAGTTTTATCACAACGGTGATCTGAAAACTTTTGATGAGTTTAATATTCTCTGGGTACAGGAATTGGAGCCGCAGGTGGACTTTATTAATGGATTTACTGAGTCATATGGCGACCCGCTCGGCATGAAAGCGAGCTGGGAATCTCTGATTAACTTCAAGAATGTAGAGGCGACCAAACGTACCGAAATTATCAGTGCCAATGCACAGTGGTTCGAAGATAACTCACCGATTGATCCGCGCTTCAAAAAAGAGGAGGTGAAAGGAGTTTCTGCCAAAGTAATCACGGCTGCCATGCTGGGAGGTGATGTTTATCCGGCTACACCGATTGGTGTGAACCTGCCCAACTCTGACTGGATTCGTGCGCAGTACGGTTCCAAATCGGTAACGATTGACAATATCACAGAAGCTTATTCGCAGGCTGCACTGGGCAACGGTTTTAATGAGGAGTTTATGTGGTCTGACGCAGAGCGGGAAATGAATGTAAAGTATGGTCAGCTGACCAACAGCATGCACACCGACCTGCACGAATGTCTGGGTCACGGTTCGGGTCAGTTGCTGCCCGGCACCGATCCGGATGCACTGAAGGCTTACGGTTCGCCCATTGAAGAGGCGCGTGCCGATCTCTTTGCTCTCTACTATCTGGCCGATTCAAAAATGGTTGAACTGGGTCTTTTGCCTTCGGAAGATGCCTACAAAGCGCAATATTATCACTATCTGATGAACGGATTGATGACACAGCTCACCCGCATTCAGCCGGGCAAAAACATTGAGCAGGCGCATATGCGTAACCGCCAGTTAGTGGCTGCCTGGGTAATTGAAAAGGGAGCTGAAGAGAATGTTGTGGAGCTGAAAGAGCGCGATGGAAAACGCTTTATCGTTGTGAATGATTATGAGAAGCTGCGTGGACTGTTCGGTCAGTTGTTAGCTGAAATTCAGCGAATCAAATCGGAAGGTGACTTCAAAGGTGCACACGATTTGATTGAAAATTATGCGGTAAAAGTAGATCAGTCCATCCACCAGGAGGTGCTGGAGCGCTATGCACTGCTGGATATTGCGCCTTACAACGGTTTTGTGAACCCGGTTTATACGCCGGTAATCAATAAAAGCGGTAAGGTAACAGACGTTCAAGTTTCTTATAAAGAAAACTATGTGGATCAGCACCTGCGCTATTCGAAAGAGTACTCTTCATTGCCCACTTACAACTAAGCAGTTATGAAGAGATTCGGTGTTTATATAATGGTAATTGCTGCGGTGATTTTGCTTTTTTCGGCTTGCCGGAAAGAGACCAAAACATCAAGCACGCAGGAGACAGACTCTGTAGCTGTGGAAGTTTTGGATACAGACAGTTTAGAATTGGAAGCAGCTATTGATTATACGAATTGGGAGGGTGAGTACCGCGGTATTTTGCCCTGCGAAGATTGCGACGGTGCTGAAACGGTGATTGCACTCAATTTTGACAGCACATTTATACAAAATGTGACTTATATCGGTCGTGGCGGCCCGTATGAGTCGAGCGGCACATTTACCCGCGAAGCGGGAAATTTAGTGCTTAACTTTGATGATGGCAGTCGCGCGGTTTACAAAGTGGAGGCTGGAACGCTCAGTTTGCTTGATGATGAGGGCGAAGAGATGGGTGGTGAGGCTTATGTGCTGAGAAAATAAAAGTATTATAGAATTATTGGAAAATCCCCTGAAGAGTAATTTAATTGCTTTTCAGGGGGTTTTTTATGCTTCTTTGTTTCTAATCATCAGGGCAAACGCCTGATTTTCTCTTTAGCCGGAATGCGGCCTTTGGTTTCTGAGGTACTTTCGGGATAGCCCAGCAGAATAATTCCGGCAATTTTGCCGCCTTCAGGCACGCCGGCAATTTCTCTTACTGCCTGATGTGCACCCAATGAGAGCCACACACCGGAAACACCCTGTTCGGATGCTGCAAGCAGAATGTTTTGAATACATGCTGCCGTGGCCAGCGGGTAGTCGTAATTATCAATTTCGCGGTCGGGTGGCAAATAACTTACCGCCATCAGCACCGGAGCATTTCCGTAGGTGCGTGCAAAATTGCGTTTCGACTCTTTTTTCTCTTCGCTCATATCGGGGTTTTTCAACTGCCCGGTTTCAATAAAATCGAGATACCACTCGCTCAGTTTTTTGCGTGTTTGTTCACCAAAAATAATAAACTCCCAGGGCTGTTTGTTACCGTGTGACGGCGCCCAGGTGCCCGCTTCCAAAATATCTTCCAGTACGTCATCGCTAAGCGTTTTGTCGCTGAATTTTTTTGTTGAACGGCGGTTATGTATCGCTTCTAAAAGTTCCATAAGTCTGTATTTTGTTAATAAATAATGCTTCGATCCTGCTCTGCGCAGAACTTCCGCTCCTTTATCACTTAACAAGTCGCCGTTCAATAAGTTTAGTGAATAAAATGTAAAAGGGAATTACACTGCAGTGCATTCCCTTTTATTGCTGTTTTTCCCTTGGGGGAATGCTATCGGCTCAACTGCTCCTGCAACAATTTTATTGCTTCCTCCGCCGATTTGCTTTGGTTCAATGCTTTAATAAAGGCACTGCCCACAATGGCACCGGTGGCGTATTGATAGACCATTTCAAGCGTAGCTTTATTGGAAATACCAAAACCAATCAGACGCGGGTTTTTCAGATTCATGGCGTTGATACGCTCAAAATAACTTACTTGTCGTTCGAAAGAGTCCTGCGTACCGGTAACCGCTGCGGATGATACCATATATATAAATCCATTGGTGTGTTCATCAATTTCTCGGATGCGTGCT
>CAYPPC010000135.1:1703-8147 GCA_964412435.1 uncultured Paludibacter sp. | reverse complement strand
ATTTGCAATCTTGCACCTTTTTGACGCTGCTCTTTGTCATAAAGTTTGAACAAATAGATATAGAAAACAATAAGAATAGCCAGGTTTTGAAAGTGCAGAAACCCAGAAGATTCTTCCCAGATTGAGCCCCCGAGTAGATGAATATCAAAAGCGATGTATCCAAAATAGATAGGTCCACCGGCAAATAAAATAATAAGAGCCCAGATCAGGTAAGCAGGCCTGGTGCTGCTATAGCTTAGCTTACTATCTTTCAGTTTTCTGAATGAAATAACCGCAAAAAAGAGACTGAGGGCAATGTCGAAATAAAGCCGGTAAATAAAGAGTTGATCATTGATCGAGCTTTTCATCAGAATAGCAATATAGTGTGCCACAGAGCTGATGGTGATAATAATAGTTGGAATCATGTAAAGAAAAACCTTTTTTCTGCTTAGCCTTTGTTTTGAAATCAGTTCCATGAAAAAGAGGAAAAGAAAACTATATGCCAGTATCTCAGCTAAAGGGTTGTAAAAGAGCCAGGGAAGTGCCATTATCTCTTTTATTCCGGGAAACATCAGAATAAAGCTAAATTCTGCCAAAAAGGCGAGCAATATAAAAGGTATAAACCGAAATCCTTTCCCGTCGTTATTTTGTAGCCACAGGAAGTGGATCAGGTTTAGAATGACCAAACCCAGACTAATAGAAAGTATGATGGTGAGAAACATATCCATGGCAGAAAATAACTGAATTATATATTGAAGTTTTTATTCCTGTACTCTGATGGAGTACAATCCTTGAAATTACGAAAATTGCGGTAGAAACTTGCCTGGGACTTAAATCCGCTGCCGGTACTCAAATTTTCATAAGAGCCGTCAAAGTCCGGAGATTCAAGCACTTTGCAGGCATAGTCAATTCTGCTGCGGGTGAGTGCTTGTTTAAATGTGCTGTTATAGATTGCTGATACGGCATCATTTACTTCCAGTTGTTTGAGTTTAAGTGCTGAAGCAACAGTTTTGATATCTAATTCCGGATCACGTACAGCTTCCGAATTCAGATATTTCTCTACTTTATCATAAATTTTATTCTGCGTTTTTATAGCCTCTTTGATACTGTTTTGATTCTCAGAACTACTTTTTGCTTTAGTAGTAGTACTTTTTATCGTGATCGCAGATCTGGGTGCCAGTTCAGTGAACTGCTGCTTATGTCTTCTTGTTGCGCTGAGATGTAGAATAACGGAACCAAAAAACATAAATGTCAATGTTGAGATATTTAGGTTAATTGCTTTGTAATGTATGTTATATTGCGGGGTTTGAAAGGCACTGTAAATCAGATAAAATTTGTACAGAGCAAAAATTATAAAATAGATGGCAATGAACGAGAGATCGAAATTCCCTTTCCTTATTTGAGGAGATAAAATGATAAGGCTGGAGTAAATGATTAGTGAAATTGCCGAGCTGATATAAAGTACCATAATTGAAGGAATGGCAGCTTCTAAATTATCACCTCTTTTTATTACAAATAGATAGAAAAGCGTAACCCAGGCAATAAAGAAAGGGATCGAATGTAAAATGATAATCCGAGCTTTACGTTTATTTTCTTGATGGGGTTTGCTGCTAAAGAAGATTAGCGGGCCAAATACAAAACTAAAGGGGATGGCATAAATATTATTTATATGCTCCGTCTCCATTGCCCAACCCATAATAACAATAAAGGCATGAATTAAAAAGGCCATAATCAATATAGCGAATACCTTACTGCTGTGACTGTCGTGCCTGGCAGATATAGCCATAAAAAACGAGTCAAGAATAAGTAAAAGTAATATGATGCCTGTAGTGATTATCATGCTATTATTTAAATATTGGTCATGTTCAGATACTCTGATGGATTAATGCCAACATAGTACTTGAAGTATTTGTTAAAAGATGTCCGGCTGCCATAGCCGCACTCCATGGACAAACCCTCTATGGTAATCTCTTTACCATGTGTTTTAATCAGCTCGAGCGCGTGGGTTATTCTGTATTCTGCCAGAAACAGATTGAATTCTTTGTTAATAGAGTGTTCGAAGTAACAATCCAGTTCATATTTGTCTATTCCGGTTATATCTCTGAGGGTCTTGATTGAAAGGGTGCTGTTCAGATAGATTTTTTCCTCATCAAATATCTTGCTCAGCTTATCGCCGATAGCTTTTTGTGTGGCTGCCGAAATGCATTTGTGCTTTTTTGCTGATTTGTCTTGATAGAGGTAGTAATGGAGCAGCACCAGTATAAATATAAGCGGAATATATCTTAATAAGTTTTCGGGAAACAGATCGGCGAACTCCATAAGCTCTTTATCGTTGGTGCTGAAAAAATTGTTGATACCCTGAAAAGCAGAGAGAAATGCTGAAAAAACTTGCGTAGTACCGATGAAGAGCACAATAGACTGTTTGAGCGTGTCTGCTCCTTTGGGACTGAGCTTCATAGCCAGCATCATCGTGTAGGATGAGTATGCAACAACTACTATAAACAGGACAAAGTAAAAAATAAACCACCAGCTGATATCCGATGGCGGGGCTATTGTCAGCAGAAGAGAGAATGGAATGATCGGTAAAAGAGGAGTTATTATCAGCCAAAATGTTACAGGGGATTTTTCGGAAGGTTTGATTTTCAGAAACATAGCGTAAAGGAGTGCCGGAAATGTAAAAGTTAGTGGCGTCAGATTCCCCCATAAGTAGCGGAGAACTGTCTCAAACACGATAAACACAGCAAAGATCATAACAACATGCCGGTACTGTATATTGTCTCTAAAAAAAGTTTTATAATGCATTATCTCCTCTTCTTTCGATATTAGGTTCAAAACCCTCTGTTAAAGTATGTGAAATAACTTAGACTGTAGGCGTTTAAGTGTGAAAATTACCTTTTATTTGTATGTGTGCAAACTTAGTGCCAAACTAAACAATTTTCCCAAAAGCATCAATTGTTGCCAAATGACGGCTTGTGTTTAGTTTTTAGAAGAAGATAGTTATAAGTCTGCACTAAGCAGGTGTTAAATAGTCGTATTAAAAGAAAGTAAAAGGATTAAAAGTATAGTAACAGTAAAGTTCTCATAATGATGGGTTTGTACAAACTTAGGAATAATAATGGACACTTTTCCGAAATTGTAAGTAGTTTGAAAATGTGTTGCAAAAAATTATGTAGGTAAAAAACTCTTTTGTATTTTAGCCGAACAGAGTTTTCACTAATCAACCCGAAAAATATTTTGTCTCAAATTAAATTTAAGAGTATGAAACGATATTGGCTGTATCTGATGATTGCAGTTTTTCTTTTCGGCCCGGAAATCAAAATAACCGGACAGCAGAAGTCTGATGTTAAGTCAGCGATGAGCATTGTTTCCGGCTCTGCTCTTCCTTCAAAAGCGGAAGTGATTGATGCCGCAGTTCGTGTAAACCGGCTTTGGCAAGCTGAGCGTGCTCCTGAATTACTCGACAAACTGTGGTATAGCGGGGTATATCATGCAGGAAATATGCGCTTCCACGCTGTCTGGCCTGTAGAGGAGTTTCTGAACTATTCCAAAGTCTGGGCAGAGCATAACAAGTGGGAGATTGCAACGCATCCGACTGCAGATGCCGATAGTTATATAGCAGGACAGACCTATATAGACCTTTATAAGCTGGAGGATTCGAAAGATCTAAAGAAAATAGAGGCTATTTTACGAAGGGTAGAGAGCAGGTTGACGGATAAGCAGTCGGCAGAGTGGTGGTGGATCGATGCGATGTATATGGCGATGCCTGTTTATGCCCGCATCGGATTGTTGACTGGTGAGAATAGGTATTTTGAAAAGATGTTTTCTCTTTTTAAGAACTGCCGGGATACGCTGCTTGTTTCTCCGGGCAAGTATTTATGGAGTGATGAGCTGAGGGAGTTATACGGCGAAGGACCGATGATTGCTCGTTATGGAGCTGTTCCGGACGGACTTTATAATGAAAAGGACGGTTTATGGTGGCGTGACTGGGGATTTCAGCCCGGCGTGCCGCCTAAAAGAGATCCTAATAACGGGCGGAGCAGTAGCGACACTGATCCGGACAGTGAGTTTTGTGCCAAGCATACACCGAATGGTAAAATGATTTATTGGGGACGGGGTAATGGATGGGCTATTGCTGCTATGGCGCACACACTTCACTTTATGCCGGAAGGAGCTCCTCATCGTAAGGAGTATGTCGATATGTTGCAGCAGATGGCTGAGGCACTGAAGCCCCGTCAGCGAAGTGACGGATTTTGGAATATGAGTCTGGATGATCCACGGCATCATGCCGGTGGTGAAACAAGTGGCACAGCCCTAATCACCTATGCACTTGCCTGGGGGATCAATCATCACCTGATTGATTATGATACCTACTACCCGGTGGTAGCTGCGGCATGGAACGGTCTGTTAAGTGAGGCGGTGCAACCGGACGGCGTGCTGACCAAAATTCAGGGTGAGGGTGAAGCGCCTATTTTGCCTGCAGCTTTGATGACTTCGCAGCATCCGGATAAGAAAGTAGCATTTGGTGTGGGTGCATTTCTAATGGCTGCGTCTGAGATACTTCAACTGGCACCGGGAGAAGTTCCGCAGGTAGTTGCCTGCAAAAACTAAGGAGAAGCAACCCTGAAAAAATTTGAGAATTGAATATCTGAAATAATTCTCAGGTATGAATAAAAATAGAAAGAGAGTGGAGTCACATCGTGATCCACTCTCTTCTGCTATAAAATGTACCGGGCAGTAAACAAATAATTACCCGGAAAATACTCTAAAACTGATTGCAGCGCTCAAAGAAATTAATTGCTTCCAGCTCCTTCTTCATAGCGGCCTCTTCGGCATCGGTCATATTGCGGAAGGGCGTGCGGTTAGGACCTAAATCGAGTCCGATCAGTTTCATAATGCGTTTTCCACCTACGATATTACCGCGATAATTAACGATTACGTTAATCACATCCTGTGAGAAATTCTGCTTTTCACGGGCTGTCTCCAGATCGCCTTTTTTCCAGGCTTCAATAATACCGTTCAGTTCGCGGCCATTGTAGTTGGTTGTTCCGCCAATTCCACCTTGTGCTCCACCCATAGCGAGTGCCGGTAAAATAGTCTCATCCTGGCCGTGCAGCATATCAAATTTACCATCTTTGTAGAGCATGCATTGGTTGTACTCGTAAATACTTTCGTAGGTGTACTTAATACCGGCAAAGTTCGGAATGCGCCCGTCTACCGTCTCGAGGAAAGGCAGCATAGGCAGATATACACCGCTCAATGCCGGAATATGGTAGAAGTAAAAAGGCAGATTAGGGGCTCCTGAAGCGATCTCTTCGCAATATTTCGCCAGCTCTTCTACGCGCCCTGCTTTAGGGAATGGTGAGGCCATGGCACCGGTACCAAATGCACCGATCTCCCGTGCGTGTTGCGCCAGTTTATGACTGTCTTTTACGCAAGTGGCTCCCACGTGAACGATTACCTTAAAGTCTTTGGGTGATACTTCCACCCATTTTTCAGCCAGTTTCATGCGCTCTTCCACGGTGAGCATATAGCCTTCACCTGATGAGCCGTTTACAAATACGCCCACCAGACCGTTTTTCTGCAACATTTTGGCGTAAGCCTCAATCGGTTCTAAGTTCACTTCACCATTGCTGTCGAAGGGAGTGAATGGTGCGTTGACCAACCCTTTTATCTTTTCAAATTTCATAGTTATTTGTTTTGTATAGTTGTTATTTCGATTTATTTATTGTCTTGTCCGTAAGTCAGCTCTTTTTTCGGTTTCAGGAAGAGCAGCATTAATACTACAGCCGCCAGTACGGCAATGGCCAGTTTGCTGAAGTCAGCGCCCAGGTTACCCGCATCGGTAGAGCTTCCAAGCACCAGCGTCACCACATAACCGGCAAATACCCCCATCATATTCATCACTCCATAAGCCGTTGCTCGGTATTTTTGGGGAACAATCTGTGTCAGAATCGGCATATTGTTCGTATCAAACATACCGTAACCGATACCGAAGAGCATCGCCGCACCAATCAGCCCGAAAGTGGTGTGTCCGTAGCCGAGTAGCACCAGCGAAGGAATCGTGAGCGTGAGTCCGATGGCACTGGTGTACATCCGTCCTTTGATGTTTTTTTGTACCCAGCGGTCGGACATGGGGCCGCCAATCAGAATACCAATAAAGGAGGCAATGGCGATGGTAATGGTTGCCATTGGGCCCGCTTTAGCCATATCCATGTCGAGGTTTTTCGAGAATAGGGTAGGCAGCCAGTTTTTTGTAGCCCAGCCCGGCAGACTCGGTGCCATAAAATAGAACAGCAAAATCCAGAAGGATAAAATACCCAATACCACACCGAATGACTTGAAGAAAGACTCTCTCTTAATACTGTCATCAACAGCAGCAGCTTTAAGTTTCGCTGTTTTTGTTCCGGCGTGCCCTTCAACATCAAAGAGTACAAATACGAGGATGATGGCATAAATAATTCCCAC
>CAYPPC010000135.1:0-1693 GCA_964412435.1 uncultured Paludibacter sp. | reverse complement strand
CAATTCCGAAGGTGTGGAAAACAGTTTGCCAACTGTAGTTCGCTGCAATGGTGGCACCAAAACCACCGAGTGCCTGACCCATATAAAGCCCGGACATATGGACTCCAATGGCTAAAGAACGGGTTTTCGATGAGTGGAAATCGGCAATCATCGCTAAGCCGGTGGGCAGATAAAGTGCTTCACTTACGCCCATCAGCGCACGAAGCCAGTACACCTGCTCGTAAGTTTGTGCGTAACCCATTCCCCAGGTTACGGCCGACCAAACAAACAGACTGCCAACAATCAACCATTTCCGGTTCAGTTTGTCAGCCAGTACACCTGCCACCGGACTCATCAGTCCGTAAATTAGCAGGAAAATACCCATCAAACGTCCAAAATTTTCCGCAATGGCCAATTCGGTGATGTCTAATTGCATCGACGCCTGCATAGTCGATAACATTTGCCGGTCGAGGTAGTTGAGCAGTGCCACGAACCATAGCAGGCCCACCACTACCCAGGGATAATACTTTTTGTGTCTCATAATTTATCAAATTTATTATAAACTCTTTTTTACTCAAATATTGTTGAAAATGTAGAAGCCGGCAGACCGGCCTTGTTAATCAAATTGCCATCAGAATAGGATGCCCAACCATAACGCACAAAGCGTGGATTTCTTACAAAAGAAGATTTTACTTCAATTTTATCATCAACAACTTCAGCCCGTGCCGGAAAAAACAGACCCGGATATTCAGCCAGTTCAAAACCCTGGATTTCCCGGTTATCAGCGGAGCTTAAGCCCTCCGAAAAATCAAACAGCACGGTGGCAGTTTCATTGTTATAGAAGACTTCTTTAAATAATGGCCCGGATGGTGTAATTGAACTGTAACCATAATAATGGTGCAATGCTTGTTTGGCAAGGCGTTCGCCTACAGGTTTCTTATGTCGCGGATGTACATCGGTGCTGTCGCCTAAATCGGATGAAACGGCCATTTGAATATTGGGAATTGAAGCAGCCATTCTGCGCTGGCTATCCCGAAAATGTCCCCAGCTTTGTCGCCCAATAGCCATACTGGAAAGCTGCACAAAATAAAATGGTAAATCGGCATCCCAGACATTTCGCCAACTGCTGACAAGCGTAGGGAAAAGCTCTTCATGGAGTTCCACGTTTTGTTCGTTTGATTCTCCCTGATACCAAACGACACCTGCAATTGGCAGTTGGGTCAGCTTTTCTACGCCGGCTTCAAATAGGTAAGCCGGATGATAGGGGTGACGCTGCATCTTGTTCTCTGCTAAACGAATGTTTTGAGTAGCCCGGCTCCGAACCCAGGGGTGAATAAAGTCATTGTTATTCCAATTCAAAAACATATCTACCAGACGGTTGTGGTGTTCCAAAGTTTTACGATCAATCCACGACTCAGTCGTTGAACCGCCTACAGCATTAAGTATCAATCCTATTGGAATGTTTGTCTCTTCATGAATTGTTTTGCCAAAATGATAGCCTATTGCGGAGAAATTTCCGGCAGATTCCGGAGTGCAAACCTCCCAATTTGCTGTCTGGAAGTATTGTAAACGATTCACCTGTTGGAGTATCGTGCTATCCCAGCTCGTATTGTTCGTTTGTGCAATGGCTTGCATGTTTAACAGGCGAATGTTGTTGTGCTTTGCATTGGGAATATCTTCTGAGCCCGTAGCGGTTGAAGATAATCGAAACTCC
>CAYPPC010000134.1:0-8151 GCA_964412435.1 uncultured Paludibacter sp. | reverse complement strand
CAGCTGCCTTCCCGGTAATCAAAGACTTGATTGTGGACCGCGGTGCATTTGATAAAATCATTCAGGCCGGAGGTTATGTTTCGGTTAACACCGGAGGTATCCCTGACGGTAATGCTATTCCTATTCCGAAAGCTGATGCCGACGAATCTATGGATGCTGCATCCTGTATCGGTTGTGGTGCTTGTGTGGCCGCATGTAAAAACGGATCTGCTATGCTCTTCGTTTCGGCCAAGGTTAGCCAGCTTGCCCTGCTTCCGCAAGGACGTGTTGAAGCTGCTGCCCGCGCCAAGAACATGCTTTCGAAAATGGACGAACTCGGATTTGGTAACTGTACCAACACCGGTGCCTGCGAGGTAGAGTGCCCGAAAAACGTTTCGATTACGCACATCGCACGTCTGAACCGCGAGTTTATCAAAGCTAAAATGAAAGACTAAAAGTTATTCATTGAAATAATCAAAAAAAGTCCGGTGCAAATTTGCACCGGACTTTTTTTATAGTTTTCGAGGATCTCCGGTCCTCTTTATTCTTTTCAATAAAATTTATTTTTCTACCTTCTTGATATCCCGGATCATCAGCTGAATGGTAGTGTTGTTGTTGTAATTATTCTCTTCAATGGTGTAGCAAATATCCAGTGGATTAAGTGCCTTCAGGTGATCATTAAACTGATGCATTCTGAATGCAATACCACTAATCACACTTTCTGAACTGTCATCAATCAGCTCCAGCTTGAGGTGACTCTGATCGCGACCTACCAGCCGACTGCTGCCATAATCAAACACTCTTTTCGATTCAAACACCGGCTTCATATTACCCGGTCCAAAGGGAGCAAACTGCTTCAGAATCCTAAAGAATTTAGGCGTGATATCTTTGAACTGAATCACTGAGTCAATATAGATTTGCGGATAGGTCTGATCCTCTTCGATATGAGCAGCGACATACTCTTCAAACCTGCGCGAGAACTCCTCCACGTTTTCAACTTTCATAGTCAAGCCTGCAGCATACATATGTCCACCAAAGTTCTCAAGCAGATCTTTACAGGATTCCACTGCTTTGTATAGATCAAAACCGGAAACTGAGCGGGCCGATCCGGAAGCAAAGCCATTCGATTCGGTAAGTACTACAGAGGGCTTATAATACTCCTCAGAAAGCCTGGAAGCTACAATACCGATTACACCTTTGTGCCAGTCAGGCTTATATACCACAATGGATTTCCGCCCTTCAAAACTCTTGTCGTCACGTATCAGTGAGATGGCATCATCCGTAATACTTTTATCCAGATTTTTGCGATCTTCGTTGTAGCGGTTGATGGTGCTGCTTTTCTTCATAGCAAAGTCTTTATCCTTCGACACCAGAAGTTCAACAGCTTCAGAAGCGAGCTTCATACGACCCGAGGCATTGATCCGTGGGCCAATTTTAAACACAATATCGCTGATGGTAATCTCTTTATGCTTCAGGTCACAAACCTCAATAATAGCTTTTACACCCATGCTGGGATTGCTATTAAGTTGTTTCAGCCCGTAAGAAGCTAAAATACGGTTTTCACCCGTAATCGGCACAATGTCTGAAGCAATACTGAGCGCCACCAGATCAAGCAGCGGGGTCAGATTATCAAAATTGATATTATTTTCGAGGGCAAAAGCCTGCATAAATTTAAACCCGACTCCGCAACCTGAAAGATCTTTATAAGGATAGGAGCAATCTACCCGCTTGGGGTCAAGTACGGCAGCTGCCGGTGGCAGTTCATCATCCGGATTATGGTGATCGCAAATAATAAAATCTATACCCAGTGTTTTGGCATGTTTCACCTTTTCAATGGCTTTGATACCACAGTCAAGCGCAATAACAAGGCTAAAACCATTGTCCTCGGCAAACTTGATACCTTTCATTGAAATACCGTATCCCTCATTATAACGATCAGGGATATAAAAGTCGAGGTTCGAATAAAACTTGATCAGAAAGCGATATACCAGAGAAACTGAGGTTGTTCCATCCACGTCGTAATCGCCATAGATAAGTATTTTTTCATTCAGCTGCATTGCTTTAGTCAGCCGCTTTACGGCTAAATCCATATCCTTCATCAGGAATGGGTCATGCAGGTTGTTCAGGTCAGGCCGAAAAAACGCACGCGCTTCTTCAAAGTTGGTGATTCCTCGCTGAACCAATAGCTGAGATAAAATTGGGTTAATACTTAATTCATGGGCAAGTTGTTCCTTTAGTTGTTTTTCTTCATCGGATAGTTCCGAATAGATCCATTTATTTATCATTGTGTTATTTATTTTAATCGAAACCGATTACGAAACACCGTTGTGCTCCGCGACATGCAGTCTGCTACCCACCCTTTCAACTCATTTTGCCACAGAAGATCAACAACCATCAACAACACTTTTCACGCTCTGCGACCTTCCACCCGGGGTCAATACATTCTCAAACAGCTGCATACTAAAAACGCAAACACCGGGTCGGCCCGCCATTGCGTTTCTTTACAACATCCCCATCTTAAATAAAGAGATGTGATTAGTTTACAAATATAATCACTTTTCTGATATAAAGATAATTTTTAATGCTAATAAATGGAAATTATTCAGATTATTAGTTAGTTAAATGTTGAATTAAAAAGCATACTTCGAAGCATAAATTACAGAATATAACGCATAGGAACTTCCAGCACTTTAGTCTCCCCTTCAGCCACCGTCAGGCTAATCTCTCTGAATTTAGGTTTTTTGAAACATTTCAGCCCTATTCTGGACATTCCAAAGCCCTCTCTGGGAAGTCCGGTAATACGGTAATCCATTTTACCGTTACCATTTTCATCGTCGAGCACAGTCACTCCATAAACGCCGGGTTCGACATCTATCTTTACGTGCAATGTACCGTTTTTAATCAATGATTTACTCCGGGTGGTTATGTAGTACTCTTTTTCTTTTTTAAACCCCTCTTCATCCACAAAAAGTGCAATCAAAATCGAACCCTTGTCTGAGTTTCTAAGATTCGTAATTTTAATATCTAATGTTTGGGGCAACACTGTTGACCAGGCAAAAATGCCGGCAACAAGAGTGGCTATAATTCTTTTCAGCTTCATATATTTGCATCCTCCTTTTTAGTGTTAAACTAATTGAGTTGTGAATGCAAGTTTACTGAATGTTTTTGTCTACTTATTCTTAAATTTAAAAATCAGACTGATTGAATGAGTCTGATTTTTGAAATTTGTACTCTAAAACTCTCCTGTTAGTCCTCTATGACACTTTTACGATAACTAACAGGAGTGAGTCCGGTCATTTTTTTGAACACCGTGTAGAAGGATGACTTACTATTGAAACCACATTCGTATCCGATGGCTTCAATAGAATACTTAAGATGAGGCTCAGTAAGCATCTTTTTCACCGCCTCGATGCGGTATGAATTGACAAAGCGAAAAAAGTTCATTCCTATTTCGGTATTGAGAACCTCCGTAATCTGATATTTGGGATAATCTATCGCCTCCGACAAAAGATCCATATTCAGATCCGGATTAAGATAAGCTTTTTCCTGTTCGAAATAGTCAATTATTTTCTTTTGAATCAGCTCTTTGGTCTCGGGGCTGAGCAGTGAGTTTTTATATCCGATCAGTTTCTCTTCTGCTTCCTCTTCGGTCTGCACCGAAACTTTGCTCTGATAAACCCCGTAGAAACTGATTATAAAGATCAGCAACAGCAGGAAGGAGTAATTGTAGTAGCTCAGAATAATAGAATCTATCTCAAGGAAAACAAAAACAAAACCTATGATACCGGCCAGGGCTGAATATACAATATAGAAAATGGAGACTGAGAAGAGCCAGTTCAAGCTTTGTCCCTTATCAATATTGGCAGTTTCATCATGCAGTTTCATCCGGTACTTGTGCATCAGACGGATGCTCAGCGGAATATATATCATCCAGGAGAGGATGGTAGCTACTGCAAACCCAACACGATAGAGCAACGTTGCATCTGACGTGAAGAAATTATTGAATGTGAAAGGTGTTTTAGTAACGTAGGCTGCAATCTCAAAAAAGACAAAGGGCAGCAGATGCAGGAGGAAAGTCCACTTAAGCCTAAAGTTTCTCTGAACCAGAGAACGGATATAGATAAACAGAGCCGGGTTAAACAGCAGAAAGGAGCTGGACAACAAGGAGTAACCAAACACCCGGAAATCAATGGCGCAGGTCAGAAACTCCAGTGACAAAAGTCCTAACCAGCCTGCTAGAATCTTATCTGACAAATCATTATCAGACTTGCTAAGCATCATAATAGCAGCGAAAAGTCCTTGTGTGAAGCCGACCCAGGCTATGGTTTCCATTTCCATTGTTTAATTCTTTTGAGGGTTAAGTGTGTCGTGTCGTTAGTCACCCTCTTTAATTTCAATTACCGTGCCACAGGGACACGTTCCGGTGTGTTTCTATTTCCTGCAGTTCTGTTTGCGGGTGCTCTTTCTCCGGGTTCATCATCATCGCTGCTGCCGGGAAATTCAGGTTTCTTTGTGCTTTCCGGCCTTCGGGGTGGCTCCACCCTCACAAATTTTTTGAAAACATCATCCACCTTTACCGGGCGTTCCTCTTCAAACCAGTGAAAGTCACGCAAATACAGATCATCCTCCTCCATGGTGCTGAGCGGATACATCACCCCGCTCGACAGCGTAGTGAGAACAATCCTGTCAATCTTCTCATCCTTCAGGTATCCGGTTGCATAGCTGCTCACTGTTTTATTCACACCGATATAATCTCCGGTTTCTCCATCTTTGGGAAAATAGATAGTTTCGACATTGCCGTTGACATTTACCCGGTATAAGTTACCTGCTGTGTCCACATGCGCAATCAGCTCTTTACCGGCCAGCTGATTAAAATAACCCAGAGAGTCCTTCTGTATCGCTATGGCCGACCTGCTTATCACCACATGATCCAGTTCCTGATTTTTCATATAGGCTTTGATCTCTTTCCCTTTCAGCTGATTATTATCACTCCACAACACCGGAATACCCCACATATGAAGCACCGAGTCACGCGATGTATATTGCAGTGAATCAGACACGCCCTGTACATCTTTTCTGACAAACCTAACATTCTTAAATGCTTTCATGGCAGTATAAGACATGGTGTCAAGTTCGATAGAGTCTTTGTAAGTATAAAGTGTATCGGCACTCAGGAATAATGAGTCCTGCCCCGACCAGTCAATAAATAGTGCTGAGTCTGTGGCCAGTCCGATGGAAGAAATTTCATCATAGGAGACAAAATTACCGGTCAGCGTAGTTCTGTTTTCCGGGTCATTAAGCTCTACGTTTGAAAATGCCTCGCCGTACTTCTCCTTCTGATCATAGAAAATGGTATCACCTACCAGTGTTTTGCCGTCACTTTGCTCCACTAAAGAGCGTTCGAGCAGCATCATCCGGTCATTTTCGGTGTCGTACCAGCCTCGCTGGCTGTAGATATCGGTTTCATCTTTATGGATAATCAGCGAATTACCGACAATGTCGGCAATGGAGTTTGATGTGTTGTATTTCAGCGTATCGGTGGTGAGTTGCGTATCGGGATTGGTCATTCTCACGTTGCTTTTGAAAAGAGCCACCTTGGTCGAAGGTGAATATTGCCCCCAGGTCGATGTCAACACGTTATTACCATCCTCAACGCGTCCGCCCGTATCGTAATAAGCCAGGTCGATATTACGGTCATAGTGCATCATGCTGGTAGTGAGCACAGTGTTTCTGTTTATCAGCTTCACATTGTCCCACAGCTGCGCCAGCCGGCTGTTGCCGTCATAGTTGAGATAGTCACCATAAATAGTGAGCGTGTCACCCTGAACAATGCGTACATTATTCATGGCGTTAAAGGAGTTTTCCGCCTCATTAAAATAGGCGCTGTCGCAAAATAGCAGAGAGTTATCCTGCCTGAAGCGTACATTTCCGTTTAGTCTCTGAATTCCGGGATCGAGGCTTTCGTCATAAGCCCAGCGATCGGCATGCTCAAGCTTAAGCAGCGTAGCTCCTTTATTGATAGCAGAAGGATTGACCGGTTTCAGCTTTGTTTTTCCTTCGGAAATACCTTTCCTTGCCTCACCCCCGATCAGCTTATCCTCTTTTTCTTTCGATTTCAACACCTCCTCCCGAAGCTGACGCGGCTTTTTTGTTTGTGCCGACAGGATCGGGTAAAGCCCCGAACTCAAAAGCAGCACAAGCAGCCAGATCCGGGTTTTGTAAAAGTATTGAAAAATGCCTCTGAGCATCCTTTATAATAGATTTTATTTAATCCAACCGTCATACATAAAGTCGCAGTCGCGATACTCAGGATCAATTCTGATATAGGTCTCTTTCTGTTTTTTAGCTACCCACTCATCCAGGAAATCATTTTTCTTTTTCTCTTCGAGAAATGTTTTCAGCATCTGGTAATCATCCTGAACACTGGCTTTATGTGTTGGAGTTTTTGATTTTAACTTAATAATCACAACGGTCTCTTTCTCCGTTTGAGCATCAATCATGGTGAATGCATTGGATATTTCACCCACATTCATTCCGTATGCTACCTTGGCAATTTCGGGTGGCAGGTGCTGGTACTCATATTTGGAGGTAACAAAACCGCTGTACTGGTCAGGCTGCATCATCAGGCCCGAGTTCATTCGCGTATTTTTATCCATTGAGAAGTTAATCACTGCCTGCTCGAAAGTAATTTTTTCATTTCTGATCAGATTGGCAATTGAATCAAGCTGCTCAACACCCTGCTTTCTAACTTCGGCCGTAGCCTTCGGACGCAGGAGAATGTGACGCATATTCACTTTGTCGCCACGACGCTCCAGGAATTGAATAATATGGAAACCAAACTCAGTTTCTACAATGCGTGAAATTTTCTTTGGATCATTCATATTGAATGCTACTGCAGCAAAATTAGGATCATAAACTGCACGCCCCATAAAGCCCAGCTCACCTCCTTTTTTCGCACTTTCAACGTCTTCTGAGTAGAGTCGCGCCAGCATGCTGAAATCTTCCGGGTTTTTGTTTGCCCGTTCTGTGAACTCACGCAGTTGCTCCTTGACGCGGTTAATCTCGCTCAGCGGAATGGGAGGTGGCATTGAAAGCACCTGAACTTCAACCATTTCCGGAACTGTCGGCATACTGTCAGCCGGCAAGGTGGAGTAAAACTTACGGACTTCAGCCGGTGTGGCCTCGATATGATCTACCAGCTTCATCTGCATCTGCTGCACCAGACTGCGGGTGCGGTTACGTTCGCGAATCTCTTCGCGCAACTCAGAAACGGTGCGGTGGAGATACTCTTCGAGTTTTTCCGGACTTCCCACATTGGCAATCCAGTAGTCCAGCTCACGCTCAGAAATAGTATTGATCGCACTCTCATTCACCTCAATACTGTCAATGGCAGCCTGGTGTAAGTAAAGTTTATCAATTGCCATCCGTTCCGGGAAAAGACAATAGGGGTTTCCTTCGATGGTTTCACGGTTCATCTCCGCATTTTGGATCAAAGCATCAATTTCGGATTTCAAAATGGCTTCGTCACCCACTACCCAAATCACCTTGTCCAGTGTCCGGCTTTTGTGGCTGTCATTACTCTGCGCCTGCAGCATCCCTGCAAACAGTGTGGCAATCAGGAAAGAAAGTATCAGTTTTCGCATATAATAATTAATCTGTTATCTCTGTTTATTTTATCTTTTTATTAAAAAAGTTGACATTGCCACTCTTTATGGCATCATCGTAAATGTTTTTCTCGAACGAGCTTATAAAATCAGCTTTTTTCTTATTGAGAATAATGCTGGCTATCCTCTCTTTGGCATATTCATAAGGCTCTGTTTCACCCGCAGGAATCACTTTAGAAATTCTCAAAAAGTAGTGACGCGTGCTGTCTGAAGCCTGTACAAAACGGTTATTAAGCACAAAGCTGCGTGAGTCGGTATATTTAAAAGGAGCCTTTTTCGAAATCTCGGAAAAAGCGGTCCAGTTATCCATAAAATAATCGTAGCTGATGGCATTTTGCAGGCTGTATTTCTCGATTTTCTCGAGTGACTCTGTATCACTTTTTCTCACCCACTCCAGCACCTGGTCAATTTGCGGAGCACCATCAGGCACAATCAGCAAAACCCCTTTGATCAGATTATCTTCCAGAATTTGCAAATGTTTGTATTTTTCAAAGAAATCGACAATCTC
>CAYPPC010000133.1:0-8202 GCA_964412435.1 uncultured Paludibacter sp. | reverse complement strand
GGATTCATCAGGCGGGTGTAGATATTACCAAATTTTTTCAGTGCAAAAAGATCTGCTCCATGCTGAGCATCATCAAATGTATAAGCTGTTGTTTGATAGATAGGCACTGCTCTTGAGTTGGTTGTTGGATCAACTTCTTGTCCGGCATGTACCTGCAATGTTTCAAATTTTTGTTCTTTCTGTGACATAATATAATTCTTTTGTGGTTTTCTTTATAATGGATAATTTTCAAAATCGTATAGTTGCGTGGAGAGATAACGCTCTCCCGTGTCAGGCAAAACTGCAACAATTGTTTTCCCTCTGTTTTCAGCGCGCCTGGCCATCAGAGTGGCAGCATAGAGAGCAGCTCCGGAAGAGACTCCAACCAGCAAGCCTTCGGATTGAGCCAGTTTGCGGGATGTACGAATTGCATCGTCATTGCTTATTTTTATGATCTCATCAATCACCGCCGGATTATAATTTTTAGGAATAAACCCGGCTCCAATTCCCTGAATTTTATGTGGCCCGGGCTCTCCGCCCGAAAGCACGGGAGAGTCTTCCGGCTCAACAGCACAAACAACAACACCCGGCTTTAGCTCTTTAAGTATTCCTCCGGCTCCGCTTACAGTTCCGCCTGTTCCCACTCCGGCAACAAAGATATCAACACGCCCCGCACTATCATCCCACACCTCCTGTCCGGTTTTCCGGTGAGCACGGGCATTAGCTTCGTTCTCAAACTGTTGGGGGATATAAGATTCCGGATTTTTCCGGTGCAATGAAAAAGCTTTCTCAATAGCTCCTTTCATACCTTCATTACCGGGAGTCAAAATCAAATTGGCGCCCAGCGCTTTCAACACATTCCTTCTCTCCAGACTCATCGTGTCAGGCATGGTCAGAGATAGTTTATAACCTTTTACAGCCGCTACCATCGCCAGACCGATACCGGTATTACCACTGGTTGGCTCAATTATCTCATAGCCGGGCTTTAATAAACCCTCCTGTTCAGCTTCTTCAATCATGGCTATTGCGATTCTATCCTTCACCGAACCTCCGGGATTAAAGTATTCCAGCTTCACAAGTAGTTCCGCCTCCAGATTTTCACTCTGCATATAGTTACCGATTCTTAGCAGCGGAGTCGCTCCTATCAAATCGGTCAGTTTATTTTTTATTGTTTTCATAAGTAAATTCGTTTTCTGCAAAACTACAACACAAAGAATCTTATTCCTAATATATTTCTTATTTCAGTTATTTTATCTAACTTTGCCTGCATGAACAGAAAATAAAACATACATCTCTGGGAATTACTCCATTTTACTAGAATATTTATCTATATGGCTAATTTAGACAAAACTGACCTTCTGATACTGAGGCACCTTCAGGCTAACAGCCGCTTAACCACCAAGGAACTGGCTGAAAAAGTCAATCTGTCGTCAACACCTGTATATGAAAGGGTAAAACGTCTGGAAAAGGAGGGATATATAAAAAAATATGCTGCCATACTTGATTTCGACAAGCTGAACCGGGGCTTTGCGGTTTACTGCAATGTCAAATTAAGTAAAATTAATGCAGTCATCGCTGCCGATTTCACAAATCACGTAAAAAAACTTCCGGAAGTCACCGAATGTTATAACATTTCCGGCGACTTTGACTACCTGCTTAAGGTACAAGCAGTTGATATGAAACATTACCAGCTTTTCCTCCTGGAAAAGCTGGGTAAAATTAATACCATTGCCGGTATTCAAAGTATATTTGTAATGGACACCATCAAAGAGGCCTTTGAGGCTGAAATTGATGGCAGCAACAGGTTGGGCGGAATAGAATATTACATCTAAGTACTATCTCAGGCCATTTAGAAAATCAATGATTTTCATCCTTCTTTTCCCTGGAGCCTGCACCTCCAACAAATTCAAATAGCCATCTTTCAATGCAATTTTTGCACTTTCTTTGCCATCAATCAGCAAAGTACCCGGAGTGTAAGAGTGAACTGCAATCTCCGGCTCAGCTCCAAAAATCTTCAGTACCATATCTTTATCATCCACCTCAAGCTTAGCCCATGCAGCAGGATATGGAGAAAGACCACGCACAAAGTTATGTGCTTCTGATGATGATTTAAAGAAATCAAGCTCGCAGGTATCTTTAAAAATTTTAGGTGCAGGTTTCAGGTCAGCTACCTGATCGTAGAGTTGCTCCTGAGCTATTGGTTGAATCTCATTTTTTGCAATCATATCCACCGTTTCACACACCATTTCAGCACCCATCACCATCAACTTGTCGTGGACAATACCGGCATTGTCACTCTCTCCAATAGCCAGTTTTCTCTGCAAAATAATTTTACCGGTATCAATCTCATGAGTCAGGAAAAATGTTGTAGCTCCGGTCTCCTTTTCTCCATTAATAATTGCCCAGTTAATCGGAGCAGCACCTCTATATTGAGGCAGCAGAGAGGCGTGCAGATTAAACGTTCCTAAAGGAGGCATATCCCACACAACTTCGGGTAACATCCTGAAAGCCACCACTATTTGCAGATCAGCCTCCAGTTTCCGGAGCTCCTCTAAAAAACCTTGATCTTTCAGATTTTCAGGTTGCAGCAGCGTCAGGTTTTGTTGTAATGCGTACTCTTTTACTGCAGAGAACTGCACCTTATGCCCTCTGCCAACCGGTTTATCCGGCATGGTAATAACACCAACAATCTGATACTCTCCCTCAACAAGAGCTCTGAGGCTCTCTACTGCAAATTGGGGAGTTCCCATAAATACAATGCGTAAATCTTTTCCTTCTTTCATATAATAATGGCTGTATAGCGTGTGAATATATCATTTAAAAATACAAAACCCACCATGCAGTGGGTTTTGTATTTTATTCATTGACTCTTTTACTTGTTGTAGAAGAATACAGTAGTACGGTAGAGACGGAAAGGAATCACCTTATCATTCGGGTTGAATTTACCTTTACCATTTGCGATTATGCGGTTGGGCTCAATACCGTAAGCTCTCACGAGAACGTCCTTAACAACGTCTGCACGTCTCTGGCTGAGACCGGCATTGTAAGCATCAGTACCCATGTTGTCAGTGAAACCACGAACCTCTACAATCAGATCAGGATCAGCATTCAGCTTAGAAGCTGCGATTCTGATAGCTCTGTGAGCTTCTTCGTCAAGATTTGTTTTGTCAAAGTCGAAGTAGATAACCGCTGACTCATCAATAACTGTAGGTTTATGGATTGTTCTACCCCAGAAGTCAACCTGATTTCCTGCAGGTGTATCCGGCTCCAGATCGCGGCTATTAGGCACACCATCATTGTCATCATCCGGACCATCGATATCCAGATAATCTTCCAGTTTTTTCAGTCTGCCGTCCAGATCGTTCAGTCTGTCTGTTGGATCCATCGGGATAACCAGACCGTTCAACTGATCTTGCAGCCTCATCAGGTCATCACCGCTCACGAGTCCGTGATAAGTAGCAGTGTTAACGTTGCGGGTGTGATCTTTACGATGCGCACCAATTTTCCAGCGGAGGCCTAATGTTGCAATTTCAAGAGCATCATTGGCATTCGGGCGGAAACGGCCGTCAATATCATCTACAAAGAAGCCACGGTACTGAACTTTAGCACCTAAAGCAAATGATTTAGTAAAGTTGTATTCTGCCAACAGATGAACAGGAATAAACTGAGTGAAACCACCGTCCTTGGAGTAGTTAGCATCAGGGAAGTCTCCCCATTTGGTTGGCACCATTGTTCCGGCCTGGTTATCTGTAACATAGTCAACATCATACCATGCCAAACCTACACCGGCTCCGGCCCACAACCCCCATTTTGTCTGAGTGTGCGGGAAGAACAACTTGATAGCATTAATAGAGGTAAACAGACTAGCATTATGCATCTGAGTATCAAAAGAGTAGCCTTTATTGGTTACGGCATCTTTATTTTCACCGGCTAAGTCGAGATAGTAATAATCAAGACCCATGCTCCACGCAGGTGTGAAGGTATATTCAAGAACACCACCCGGAGTAAATTTAGAGATTGAGTTAGGAATAACCTCCCTACCATAGTCCTGTTTAATGTCACCGTCAAAACGGTTTAGACCGCCCTCAACTGCGATAGACCATCTTGACCAATCGCGATAAGATTGCGAAAAAGCTCCAAAGGTTATTAATAACCCAAGGGCCAAAACAAATGTTTTCTTCATAATTCTTTTATTTTTTAGTTATTTATAATAGTTTAGTACACCTGTAATGTGCAAATATAATCATAAAATCAGAAATAAAAACATTTTTAATATAAAATATTGTGAATTATACGGGTTTTATCAAAAAACCTCCATTTAAAATCCACAGTCTTATTAACTATTTTATAGTTATCTCTACCTTTTGAGTTGGAGCTAATGTCTCATTTCTGATATCAACCTGCTCAACCACACGTTCAGCCAGATTTTTGAAAGTTTCACTCAAAATAGAGTTTTCAGCTGTAGCCACCGGCTTACCAATATCTCCACCCTCACGGATGCTTTGTACAATTGGAATTTGTCCCAAAAGAGGAACACCCAGCTCTTCAGCCAGTTTTTTACCTCCATCTTTTCCAAACAGATAATATTTATTATCCGGAAGTTCTGCGGGTGTAAACCAGGCCATATTTTCAACAAGACCTAAAACCGGCACATTCACCTTATCACCCTGAAACATACTGATTCCTTTGCGGGCGTCGGCCAGAGCCACATCCTGCGGTGTGGTTACAATTACCGCTCCGGTAATTCCCATAGTTTGCACCAGTGTCAGATGAATATCACCGGTGCCGGGTGGCAGGTCCATCACAAAATAATCCAGCTCTCCCCAGTCGGCATCAGTAATCAGCTGCTTCAAAGCATTGCTGGCCATACTGCCACGCCACACCAAAGCAGTCTCCTGATCCACAAAGAAACCAATAGACAAGACCTTAACTCCATAGCGCTCAGGCGGAGTAACAACCTGCTTTCCATTGCGCTCTTCCACGTAAATAGGCTCATCTTCAATACCAAACATTTTTGGTACGGAAGGACCATGGATATCAGCATCCAGAAGACCTACCTTGTAACCCTGTGAAGCAAGTGCTACAGCCAGGTTAGATGAAACCGTAGACTTACCCACACCTCCTTTACCTGAAAAAACAGCTATAATATTCTTTACATTAGGTAAAATAGACATTGGTTTCACCGGAATCGGTTTATTAAACTCAAGCTTGATATTACCCTTAATATCAACATCTTCACTTATATATGTCAATATAGCCTGCTCAGCTGCTTTCTCCACAGACTTTGCGAAAGGATCGTTGGGTTTGTCAAACTTCAAAGTAAAACTCACTTTGTTACCGTCAATACGGATGCTGTCTGTGAGAATACCTGATTCTACAATATCTTTTCCCGTCCCGGGATAACGCACATTTTTCAGCGCATCAATTATTAAATTGGGATATAACGTCATAATTACTCTTATTTTTTGTCAAATATAACACACTCTTAAATCGCTCACACATTACTGAACTCTCCTCTCCCGCTTAAAACTGCGATACGAATCGTACTCAATATCGACATCCGGTTCAATAAATACAGAACGTATTTCAGGTACAAAGCGGAGATATTTTATATCAATTCCACGCTCCAGCCATTGCTTCTCATAGTAAGTCTTTATAGCCAGAATGGGATCTAACTCAAGCTCTGAGTAGATGTCTGTGTTATACTCTTCGACAGTAAAATTATTTGCCTTCACCATTTCTTCGGTGTAGGTAAACATAAAGTTACTATCTGTTTTCAAATGTATAACACTTTCACTTTTTAGAAAGTTTAGATATAATTGAATAAATCCTGTAGAAGTGAGCCGTTTTGTAACTTTTTTCATTTGTGGATCCGGGAAAGTGAGCCAGATTTCGTCCACCTCGTCTTTTGCAAAGAAGTGATGCACCATTTCAATATTAGTACGGATAAAGGCTACATTTTTTAGACCTTGTTCAAGAGCCATCTTAGCACCTGTCCAGATACGCGCCCCCTTGATATCTACCCCAATATAATTTTTATCGGGGAACCGACGTGCCAATTCAACGGTGTACTCTCCTTTTCCACAGCCAAGCTCCAGAACAATCGGGTGATCATTCTGAAAAAAATCGCGGTTCCAATTTCCCTTCATCTCAAACTCGCCCCCCGACATAAACACACGGGATGGCACCTGAAATACATGGGAGAATGTCTCCAGTTCTGCAAACTTAGCCAGTTTATTTTTTGCCATTTCTTTGATTGTTTCTGTTAAATAACTAAGGCAACGCAAAGATACTACAATAGTATTAACAGACAAAAACTTAATCAGGCATCCACAAGACACCAAATTAAAGAAGCAACAGACATTAATACCGTCGACATTTTCACATCCCTTTATCTATTTTCATCAATAGTGACATTTATTTGACTTACCTTTGCATGATTTTATTAACACCAATCCACATTCACTTAATTTTTATTGAATAATGAAAAGATTATCTTTCTTTGCAGCACTGCTGCTTCTGATTCTCACATTCAGTTCCTGTCGTGTACACACCGGCTTCACATCCACCCAAAATCAACAACAGACACAAGTTGTTTTGTCAAACAGCAACTATCGCATTGTAAAATACGTAGAAGGTGCCGAAACAGCCGGATATTTTCTTATTTTTGGCGGTGGCGCCAGCAAACGCGGACTTGAAGCTCGTGCTCGTGAAAACATGTTGAAAGAAGCCGGTCTTTTGGGTAGTTCCCGTGCTGTGATCAACGAAAAAGTAGAGTTTCAGGCTGATCAGTTTCTGTTCTATTCCGCTGTTCGTTGCATCGTATCCGCTTATGTAGTAGAGTTTTTTGATCCTGAAAAAGAGAATCCGCCTACTGCCGAAGAGAGTATTTTTGTCGAAAGAGAAAAACCACAAATTGTTAGCGAACGGTATCTGGACGCCGGACTTAGCATTCAAAGCCCGCTACCGCACGGCTGGGAGATATCGCAGGTAATACCCGGACCGCATCTTAGCACCGGTGCGAACTGGTCACTCAACAGTTCACCGTATTTTTATTGGGGAGGACAGATAGACTTGTCTTTTACGAGTTTTAAGTACGATAACGACTATTACAATAGAGAGAGAGTACAAAACTTCATGATTTCATCACCTCTCTACATCGGCTTGAGACTACCATTTAACGATAAATCAAACTGGTTTTTTGAAGCCGGACCTAGAATAGGATTTAATTTTCAATTCACGAATGAAAAGGCTTACAGAAAGTATATGGATTTCCTACCTGTACTTGGACCGGACATTCACACAGGAGTCAGGTTAAATGATAAATACCAATTAGGTGTAGGCTATTTTTTAGATACAGTTGACGAGGAAAGCGATTTTATAAGAGCGGTATTCCGACTCTACCTGTAATACTCAATAAGTTTTGTTTTTTATTAAAAAAACTAGTAACTTGCAGTAATTTTGAATTATTTAAAAAAGTATGCAGTTATGAGAAAATTATTTTTATCACTAGCTGTTGTTTTTGCTCTTATTTCGTGCAACAGCACAGTAACAGAACAACAGGAAGAAACCAAAGTCCCCAAAGAGGAGGTTGTACTTAAGGACTACGGAAAAGAACCAACAGTAATCAACATCGAAGACTACACTCTGGAGAATGAAACTTTCCGCACGGCTATTTGGACCGGTGAGTTTATGCAGCTGACGGTGATGTCAATCCCTGTGGGTGGTGAAGTGGGCCTGGAGGCACACGATGATATTGAGCAGTTTCTGCGTGTGGAGTCAGGAGAAGCACGCGTGCTGATGGGTGACTCTGAAGATAATCTCGATTTCGAGAAACTGGCAGGTAATGATGATGTAATTCTGGTTCCGGCCGGAAAATGGCACAATGTGCTGAACGTAGGCAACACACCGCTAAAGCTCTACTCCATCTATGCCAAGCCGGAGCATGAGTTTGGCATGGTGCATATTGACAAAGCTGCATCTGACGCAGATCATCACGACCACTAAGGGGCGGGATAAATTTAAAAACAAAAAAACACTTATCAGATCTGATAAGTGTTTTTTTTGCTCTTCCTCTTGGACTTGAACCAAGGACCCCCTGATTAACAGTCAGGTGCTCTAACCAACTGAGCTAAGGAAGAATTTGTATAAAATAAAACATTCGATTTAGCTCTTCCTCTTGGACTTGAACCAAGGACCCCCTGATTAACAGTCAGGTGCTCT
>CAYPPC010000132.1:0-8204 GCA_964412435.1 uncultured Paludibacter sp. | reverse complement strand
TACACCGCCATCCACGTGGGCGATCATGGTACCCAACTCTGCCATTTTATTCACTTCGTCCACCCGTTTTCCGGCCAGGAAGTTCAGGCCGTCCAGGTTCTCTTCTGAGTGAGGAACGAGTTTGGTGTTGTTGGGTTCTTTCACCGAAATAACAGTTTCAAAAATGGTGCGCTCTCCTTCCTGGATCCACTGACCCATGGAGTGCAGGTCTGTTGTGAAGTCAACTGCAGCAGGGAAAATACCCTTATTTTCTTTCCCTTCACTTTCGCCATAAAGCTGTTTCCACCACTCCGATACATAGTGAAGTTTGGGGTGGTAATTGGCCAGAATTTCAATTTTCTTTCCTTTTCTGTAGAGCTCATTACGTACAGCCGCATATTGTGTTGCAGGGTTTTCAGCAAATGGAGTATCAACTCCGCATGCCTCTTCCATGGCTTTTGCACCTTTAACCAGCTGGCGAATGTCAAATCCGGCAACCGCAATCGGAAGCAGACCCACAGGTGTCAGCACTGAGTAGCGGCCACCCACGCTGTCTTCCAGTACAAATGACTTCAGACCCTCTTTATCGGCAAGTGTGCGCAGTGCACCTTTCTCCTTGTCAGTAACGCAAACAACCAAATCTTTGGCAGAAGCTTTGCCTTGCTGCTCTTCAAGTTGAGTTTTCAGCAGGCGGAATGCCAGTGCAGGTTCTGTGGTAGTTCCCGATTTTGAAATCGAAATGATACCAAACTTTTTATCTTTCAGCAGCTCCTGCAGTTCGTAGAGATAATCCTCACCAATATTTTGTCCGGCATAAACCACAACGGGTGATTTACGCTCTTTTTTCAGCCAGTCAAAGCTGTTCGACAGGGCGTCGATTACTGCTTTGGCACCTAAATAGCTGCCACCAATGCCGATAACCACCACTACTTCGCAGTTGTCGCGAAGCAGTTTTGCACTCGCCTCAATCTCAGCAAACTGAGCTTCGTCGATAGATGAAGGCAGGTTGAGCCATCCCAAAAAATCATTACCTTTTCCCGTTCCTTCATGCAAAGCCTTGTTGGCTGCAGCAGCCTGCTCTTCATAAGCGGCAATCTCTTCGGCTGAGACAAAACCCAGCGCCTTTTCAAAAGAAAAATGAATATGTTCCATAATAATATATTAGATAATTTTTATTGTAGTTTGTTGGCCAGTTCGCGTATTTCTATAATGGGCGAACTTTTTTTATAGACTATATTATAAACAGCATCAACGATAGGGATATTCACCTGAAACTTTTTATTCATTTCATGAATGGTTTTGGTGGCGTAATATCCCTCAGCGATCATCTCCATCTCAATTTGTGCAGTTTTCACGGAGTAGCCTTTCCCGATCATCGAACCGAAAAGCCGGTTTCGGCTAAATTTGGAATAGGCTGTCACCAGCAGGTCACCCAGAAACGCAGACTCGCTGATGTCGCGGTGCTGCGGGTTGGTGGCGGTGCAGAAGCGATTCATCTCCTGTACGGCGTTTGAAATGAGCACTGCCTGGAAGTTGTCACCATATTTCAATCCGTGACAAATACCCGATGCAATGGCATAGATATTTTTCATTACGGAGGTGTATTCCAGTCCGTATATATCATCGCTGATGCGTGAGAAAATGTAGGGGTTGATCATTTTGTCAGCTATAAAGCGGGCATTATCACGCGACTGACAAGCAATTGTCAGATAAGAGAGGCGCTCCAGAGCTACCTCTTCGGCGTGACAGGGTCCGCCAATAACCAATACATTTTCTGCAGGCACGTTGTATGCCTCAATAAAATAGTCAGAAATGAGCATGTTCTCTTCCGGCACAATACCCTTGATGGCCGACACAATTAATTTATCGTCCAGTTTTCGTTTCAGCTTTTGTAGATGCTGTTTCAGAAAGGGTGAAGGTGTGGCAAAAATCAGCACATCAGACTGTTTTACCACTTTGTTGATGTCGGTCGAAAAAGAGATGCGGTCCGTGTCAAACTTTACTCCGGTCAGATAGGATGGGTTTTTCCCCAAACGGATAAACTCATCAATCTGCTCCTGTCGGCGCATGTACCAGTTGATAGACTTGACATTCGAAAGCGTAATTTTGGCCAGTGCTGTTGCCCAGCTTCCGCCTCCCATGATGGCAATTCTTGTGTTGTCAAACTCTTTTCGCGGGGCGCTTTCGCCCAGCATTTCCGACAATCTTACCGTGGAATTACCCCAATCAAAGCTCTCAGTTATCATGTTTTACAGTTTTTGTTAAACTTACAGGTCTTTTTCTCCGGAATTTCTCCGGAAAATAAAAACTTTCGTGCAGGGTCGTGCTGCTTGCTTTTAAGCAGTATAAATTAAAGTGTACAGCAATTATTTTTGCTGTCCGGCGGCTTTTTCTATCCAGCTTTCAACTTCCTCTTTCGTAGGATTTTGAAGCTCCATCTTATTCTTTTTATTGAAACCGCACAAGTCCTGGTGCAGTTTGTTGTGATTCAAACCGCTCAGGCTTTTCACGGTGTGGTGACCTGCCTTGTGCAACACGGCTACCCACTCTTCGGGTACCCCCACTGCAGCAAATTGTGCGGGTGAATCTATCTGTGTTTTCTTTTCCGGTCGCATTTGCGGGAATAGAAGTACCTCCTGAATAGCTACCTGTCCTGTCAGCAGCATCACCAGGCGGTCCATACCGATACCGAGTCCTGCTGTAGGGGGCATACCATATTCAAGCGAACGAACAAAGTCGTAGTCGATAAACATCGCTTCGTCGTCACCTTTATCCTGCAGTTTCACTTGCTCTTCAAAGCGCTCCAGCTGGTCGATGGGGTCATTGAGCTCGGAATAAGAGTTACAGATCTCTTTACCGTTCACCATCAGTTCAAAGCGCTCGGTGAGCTGCGGATTATCGCGGTGTTTCTTAGTCAGTGGTGACATCTCGATAGGGTAGTCAATGATAAATGTAGGCTGAATATAGTTGCCTTCACATTTTTCACCGAAAATCTCGTCGATGAGCTTACCTTTACCCATGGTGTCGTCAATCTCGATATTGAGCTTTTTACACACTTCGCGCAGCTCATCTTCATTCATTCCACTGATATCGATTCCGGTAAACTCCTTGATTGAATCGAGCATAGTAACGCGTTTGTAAGGCGCTTTGAAGTCAAGCTCTTTACCGCCAATTTCCACTTTTGTGGTACCCAGAACTTTCAGCGCGATATACTCAATCATTTTTTCGGTAAACTCCATCATCCACTGATAGTCTTTGTAGGCAACGTAGATTTCCATCACCGTAAACTCCGGGTTGTGGGTTCTGTCCATGCCTTCGTTGCGGAAGTTGCGGGAGAACTCATAAACTCCTTCAAAGCCTCCGACAATCAGTCGTTTCAGGTAAAGCTCATTGGCAATACGCAGGTATAACTCCATGTCGAGCGCATTGTGATGCGTGATAAACGGACGGGCAGCAGCACCTCCCGGTATGCTTTGCAGCACCGGTGTGTCCACCTCGAGGTAACCAAACTGGTTGATATATTCGCGCATAGCGTTGAATATTTGCGTGCGCTTTACAAAAACATCTTTAACGTCGTCGTTGACTACCAGGTCAACATAGCGCTGGCGGTAACGCAGCTCCGGATCTGAAAAACGGTCGTAAGTAACGCCATCCTTCTCCTTCACCACAGGTAGCGGGCGAAGTGATTTGGTAAGTATGGTGAATTCCTGTGCATAAACACTGATTTCACCCATTTTAGTGCGGAAAACATAACCTTTAATACCGATAAAGTCGCCAATGTCAGTCAGGCGTTTAAAAATGGTATTATACATTTCCGGTTGTTCTTCCGTATTGATATCATCGCGTGTGATGTATACCTGAATACGCCCTTTGCTGTCCTGCAGCTCCACGAAAGAGGCTTTACCCATAATCCGGCGGCTCATAATGCGCCCGGCAATAACCACTTCACGTTTACTATCTTCTTCAAATTCAGCTTTTATATCGGTAGAATAGGCGTTAGTAGGGTAGAGTGCGGCGGGGTAGGGATCTACACCCATGGAGCGCAGCTCTTTCAAACTTTCTCTGCGTATCTGTTCCTGTTCGCTTAGTTCAATTTTCATCAGTTTCTTATGTTTTAATAAATAATAAAATCCCGCTGACCGGCAGGGGAAAATCTATTTCAAAGTTTGCAAAGATACGAAAAAAGAGTGAGATTTTTAAGTTTTTACCTGCTTTGATACTCAACTCTTTCACTAGTTTTGTAAATGGCCTTCAGTTTTCGGTTTTTTATTGTATTTTTGTCATAAATTTTTGGACCAAACATCCGACAGAAAAAAGATAAAGATGACAAAACTAAAAAAGCTTTTTGAGCAGACCACCCAGCTGAAAAATCCGAAAGAGGTGCAGATGGCTGTGTCGGGCTCAAACAGAAAATACTATCGCCTGAGCAAAGGTGAACTCTCGCTGGTGGGAGTTGTGGGTACCTCTGTAGAAGAGAATTGCGCGTTTATTAAAATGTCAAAGCATTTTGAATCGAAAGGTTTACCGGTGCCTAAATTTATGGCTGCCTCTGAAGATAAACTACTCTATTTGCAGGAAGACCTGGGTGACACTCTGCTCTTTGACTATGTGAAAAAAGGACGATTAACGCGAGTTTTCAGCTCTCATGAAAAGAAGATGCTGAAAAAAACCATGGAGATATTGCCTAAAATTCAGGTCCTGGGGGCAGAAGATTTTGATTTCTCTACCTGCTATCCGCAGCCGGCGTTCAACCGGCGCTCTGTTTTGTGGGATCTGAATTACTTCAAATATTACTTCCTGCGACCTTCCGGACTCGATTATCAGGAAAATCGCCTGGAGGATGAGTTTGACCGTTTTGCTGATGTGCTGCTGGCAGCTCCGGCTGATACTTTTATGTATCGCGATTTTCAGAGCCGCAATGTGATGATTAAAGATGGTGAACCTTACTTTATTGATTATCAGGGCGGAAGAAAAGGGCCGCTCCATTATGATGTGGCTTCTTTTCTATGGCAGGCACGGGCGCAATATGGTGATGAGCTTCGCGAAGAGCTGCTGGTAGCATATCTTGATTCGCTGAGTAATTTTATGGAGTTTGATAAGGAAGAGTTTCGTAAAACCCTGAAGCTTTTTGTGCTTTTCCGTCTGCTGCAGGTGCTTGGTGCTTACGGCTACCGCGGCTATTTCGAAAAAAAACCTCACTTTCTTCAAAGCATTCCTTATGCCATGGAGAATGTGCGTGAAATGATTGCCAGTTCTGAGTTTAAATCTTTCCCTTATCTGCTTGAGGTGCTTCATGATATGACTGAGCTGAAGCAGTTTAAAGAGATGCAGTTTGACAAGCCGTTGGTGGTAACCATGTATAGTTTCTCGTACAAAAAAGGAATTCCTAATGATGATTCCGGCAATGGCGGAGGCTTTGTTTTTGACTGCCGCGCAGTCAATAACCCGGGGAAGTATGAGCGTTTCTACAATCTGACAGGTATGGATGAACCGGTGATTGATTTTCTGGAGGAGGATGGTGAAATAATTCGTTTTATCCACAGCGCTCAAATTCTGGTGGATGCTTCAGTGAAGCGTTACCAGGATCGGAAGTTTACCAATCTGATGGTAAGTTTTGGGTGCACAGGCGGTCAGCACCGCTCGGTTTATGCGGCGCAAAAAGTGGCTGAGCACCTCAATCAAAAGTTTGGTGTGGAAGTGAACCTGGTGCACCGCGAACAGAATAAAGCACAACATTTTCCGGCTCGCAGTTAGTTGTTGTCAAAAGCAATGTTATTTATAGAGAGAGTTTTATCAGACTCTCTCTTTCTTTTTTCTGCGGATTCGTTTAGGTCCGTACCAGAGCCAGAAACCGGTAACTACAAACAGAATTAAAGCTATCCCCATCAGGCTTGAGTAAATCAGTTTTATGGTTTCGCTGCGGATGCCGAGATAGAAATCGACTATGGAGCCGTCGTGAATTCCCTCGATAAAATCAGCCCGCCGCTGTTCGATATGCAGCAGTTCTCCGGTGGCTCCGTCGAGTTGCAGCCCCCAAAAGTGATCGGAAAAAGTGAACTTAATCATCCCGTGTTTCATTCTCACCTCTGCCCGGTCGAGTTTAGCTGAGAGATCACTTGAGATAGAATCATGCAGATATCCAACAGCGAGTTTGTGCAGACTGTCGAGCGGCAGCCACTCCTCAAGATTTACCGAAGTGCCCCGGTGTGATTGAGCGCGGATAAGTCCGTTGCTATTCTTTTTCCATGCCAGCAGCAGTCCGGTCACTGCCATGATTAGAAAAAAAATAAAAAGCCAGATGGCTGTAATCCGGTGAAGTCGTCTGAATATACGCAATAGCTTTGCCTGTTTTTGCCTGTTTTTATTTGGAGACATAAAGATTTTTGAAGTGCTTTTATTATTTCAAAGGTAAAAGTAAGGAAATTTATTCACATGACAAACCGGGAGAGGATGAAGCTGCTGAATCTTTAAAAAAGTGTGCAGGTAGGACAGACTTCGGCCAAAAGTCTGACAGATAGAGCTCAGGGTTTTTGGGTGCTGAGTTTACAGTCAAAAGCCGTGCGTTGGAACTTAGTGAAAATTAGTTTGTTAATTTCTTATTTATTTTGTACTTTTGTAGCCCGATTGAAAAGAGAGAAAGAATTAAACTCTGCTGAAAATTATCCCTTTAAAACAATAACAATCAACCAGTTATTTATGACTACAAATCAACAGTTTGACGAAATAAGAGTGGTTTGCCGTGATATTTTTTCTAAAAAGCTGAAAGATTACGGAGCCTCCTGGCGCATCCTGCGTCAACCGTCGCTGACTGATCAGATTTTTATTAAAGCAAATCGCATCCGATCTATCGAAACTACCGGAGTTAACCGGGTGGGTGAGGATATTCGGGGTGAGCTGATTGCTATTGTCAATTACGGCATTATCGGGCTCATCCAGCTTGAGCTGGGAGACGCCACCGAAGATGATCTGGCCTATGAAAAAGCGATGGAGCTTTATGATCATTATTTTGAAAAAGCCAAGCAGCTGATGATTGATAAAAATCACGATTATGGAGAGGCATGGCGGTTGATGCGATCTCAATCCTATACAGATCTGATTTTGATGAAAATAAATCGCACCAAGCAGATTGAAGATAATCTGGGTAAGACTTTGATTTCAGAGGGGATCGACGCTAATTATTATGATATGATTAATTATGCCATTTTCGGGTTGATTAAAATTGATTTTAAAGAATAATACAGGAAGCTTTAGAGAATAAAACCATATGAAGAGAAGGAGAAGAGCACCCAAAAATTACAGAAATACGACAACACGTGTAGAGACAAAATATCAGAAGTTAGGTTCACTGGTTTTGATGTTGTTGCGCCTGTTTCTGGCCGCACTATTTATATTTTCAGGCTTTGTAAAAGCTATTGATCCGCTGGGGTCAACGTATAAATTTGAAGATTATCTCTTTGCTTTTGGGGAGCCGTTCTCTCAGCTGACTTTTCTCGCTTTTCCGGCCGCTATCGCCCTCTCAACCCTCGAGTTTTTAATAGGAATCTGCTTCCTGTTCAAAATTAAGCTAAAAACAACATCTGTAACGGCTCTGCTATTGATGCTTGTGATGTTGCCCCTGACTCTGTATATCGCCATTTACAACCCGGTGACTGACTGCGGGTGTTTTGGTGATGCCATAGTGATTTCCAATTGGGCCACATTCTATAAAAATATATTTATTACAGCAGCCATTATTTTGGTGCTGGTTTATAACAAGTCATTCCACCGTTTCTTTATGCCGGCTGCTGAGTGGATCATCATTCTGCTGTTTGTTGGTCTGAGCGTGGCCCTCTCTATTTATAGCTACCGGAACCTGCCGATGATTGATTTCAGACCTTACAAGGTGGGAGTGAATATCCCCGAGGCGATGGAAATACCGGAAGGAGAGGCGCATGACAGATATGAAACGACATTGACTTATGAGAAAGATGGCGTGCGTCAGGTGTTTACACTGGAGGATTATCCTAAAAATGACAGCACCTGGGTTTTTGTAGAGCAAAATTCCATTTTAGTGGAGAAAGGTTTTGAGCCGCCCGTTCATGACTTCAATATTGTGGACAGTGATTTCAACGATATCACTGATGAGTTGCTCTCTTATCCCGGCAAGGTTCACTTGCTGATTATGTACGACTTGAACAAAGCTGATGCCCGGGGTGCAGTAAAAGCCGAGGAGATCTATCAGAGAG
>CAYPPC010000131.1:0-8227 GCA_964412435.1 uncultured Paludibacter sp. | reverse complement strand
TGCATCCACTCCGGCTCAACAATAATCTTTTTTACTCCTGTGCTGTTCTGTAGCATTTTCAAAGACTCTTTGGTTAGAGGAAAATTGTAAACAGGCAGGTTAGGATCCAGCCCGAGCGCATTGATAAAAGCGCTCTGAGTACCGTTGTCCAGCTCCCAGTTATCTTCCAGACTCACATTCAGCTTTTCGCGAAGGCGGCTGCTGATGCGGGTGCCGTCAGTCTGAATAAAGTAGTTATGCTGAATGCCCGAGAAGTTGTCCTGATACTCTCCGTTGACATAGAGTTTATTATCCACAATCATCAAAGTGTCGCCGGGCAAACCCACGCAACGTTTCACATAATTCTCGCGGCGATCCACCGGACGGTACATCACCTCCCCGAACTGAGCCGGGTTGTTGGCCAGAAACTGTTTGCCATAGTGGTAGCAGAGGTCCACAGTCGGCTCCTCTTTCAGTACATTCTCTACATAACTTTTCCCGGCATTGTATGCCTGGGAATAGTAGTCCGGATTCTGGCTTTTAAACACAATCGTATCTCCTGCCGGAAAGTTAAACACAACGATATCGTTTCGCTGAATCTCGGTAAATCCTTTTAGCCTGCGGTATTTTACCTGTGGTTTTTCCAGATAGGATTTGGTGTTTAGGATGGGAAAAGTATTCTGCACCAGTGGAAAGGAGAAGGGTGTCATGGGTACCCGCGGACCATAACTCGCTTTGCTAACTGCCAGGAAATCACCTACCAGCAAGGTTTTCTCAAGCGATGAAGTGGGAATTTGATAGTTCTGAAACAGATAGTTATTTATCAGAAAAACAGCAATCAATGCAAATACAATCGCATCTACCCAGCTCATTATTGAACGAACTGTTTTGTTTTTCGAGTTTTTCCACCAGGTCCAGGGGATATATTTAGTTACAAAAATATCAAATATAAAAGGCATCAGTAATATCCACCAGAAGTTGCCTAGCCAGATGATAAACAGCAGATAGATCAAACACCAGATAATTGCTTTTATCCAGCGGCTGCGCGGCTGTTGTAGTCGCTGTTTGAATGTTTTTTTCTCACTTGCCATATCTTGTTTGTTTAATTTCAGTTATTTAGTTTTGCCTGTATATATAATTGTATCACCCGGCTCAAAAACCGGGCAGAAAAGCTGTAAAAAACTTTATTATTTCAAAAGACTCTCAAAAAGATCATCCATACTGAGTAAGCCTTTTTTTCCGGCGCTGTATTCAGCGGCTATGACTGCACCCAGTGCAAATCCTTCGCGGCTTTTTGCATCATGCTTAATCTCAATGCTATCCACCTCACTCTCATAACGAATAGTGTGAATACCGGGCACCATGCCTTCGCGCAGTGATTTAATAGCGAGCTCTTCTGGTTTTTCGGCGCTCTCTTTCACCCATCCGGTTTTGCGCTCCAGATGGTCGATAATGCCCTCTGCCAGGGTAATGGCGGTGCCGGAAGGAGCATCCAGTTTTTGTGTGTGATGCACCTCAGTCATCTCTACGTCGTACTGACTGAAGGGATTCATCAGGCGGGCCAGGTAGTTGTTCAGAAGTGAAAAAAGTTTTACACCCAGGCTGAAGTTGGAGGCCCAGAAAAGTGTTCCGTTCTCCTGCTCAATCATTTTTTCCACTTCGGGCATCTGTTCGTGCCAGCCTGTAGTGCCCGATACCACTGCTATACCTGCCTGCATACTGCTGCGGTAATTGCTGATGGCCACCGATGGGGCGGTAAACTCAATCGCAACATCAGCACTTTTAAAAGCGGCCGAATTAAAATCATCCTGATTGTTAATATCGATTATTGAAACAATTTCGTGACCACGATCTTTCGCTATTTTTTCGATGGTTTTACCCATCTTACCATATCCTATTAATGCTATTTTCATGTTTTTATTCTTTCAAATTTTATAGATAAACGCAAATTTTTCTGCGCTTTTGACATGTTCTTTTTTCAATAAAATACAAATCTTCCAACTCAGCTAAAACCTAATACACTATTATACTAATATTGTCCCGTACTCAGCATCACCAGCATGCAGGATACATCCACCAGGATGCCATGTTCTCTAAGTAGCTCCATAAATTCAAAATTCTCGGTGCCCGGGTTGAATACGACGCGCCTTGGTTTTAATGAAATTACATATTCATAAAATTCAGGTTGCCGCGCCGGACCGATATAGAGTGTTACAGTATCAATATTGTCATATGCTTTTTTCTCTGTGTCAATAGTTTGACCAAAAATAGTGTCTGCTCTCAATCCCAAAAGCTCCACCCGGTGATTGTAACTCAGCAAACGGTCAGCAGCCAGGTAGGAATATCGCGAAGGATTAGCAGATGCTCCTATAATTAATGTAGTTTTCTTCTCCATCCGGTTCAATTCCTTCTATTAAAAATTAAGGGAGTCCAGAGCTTCCAGAATCTCCTCTTTACTTGCAATCTGATCTATAGCCACTTCGCCCACAGCATCAAGCAGTGTAAAGTTGATGCCTTTCCCATCATTCTTTTTGTCGTGAAGCATCAGTTGAATCAGCTCTTCATAGTCATTACAAGCACAGTCATAGCGACCATAATTTTCGCGGATAAAGTTTCTGATTTCAATAAACTTCTCTTTGGGAAAATTGCGTTTCATCACTGAGAGGTAGCTTTCGGCAATCATGCCATGCGCAATAGCATAGCCGTGCAGCATTGGTTTGCCGGTGCGGTACGACAAAGTTTCGATAGCATGTCCGATGGTGTGACCAAAGTTGAGTGCTTTCCGGATACCGGTCTCTTTCGGATCCTGTTCAACAATATCCTCTTTGATATTGATATTGCGCTGCAAAAGTACTCTCAGTCGGTCATAATCGATCTGTTCCAGATCAAAACCACGTGTATCAACCCAATCCTGCTCTGAGTAAATAAGTGCATGTTTTATCATTTCGGCATAGCCGGAACGGATATTGGCATTCTCAAGAGTTTTGAAAAACTCCACATCTATAAGCACCGCCTTGGCCGGTGCAAAAGCGCCGATCTCATTTTTGTAACCCAAAAAGTTGATTCCGGTTTTACCACCAGTAGCAGCATCAACAGCACCCAGCAGGGTGGTGGATACATTTATATATTCAATACCCCGCTTGAAAGTAGCCGCCGCAAAACCACCAATATCGGTGAGCATGCCACCGCCCAGATTAATCATCAAAGATTTTCGTGTGGCGCCATTCTCTGAGAGGTATTCCCAGATGGTTTTCAGACTTTCTAAGTTTTTATGCTCATCGCCAGCCGGAATTGTAATCACATGACTCTTTTTTAAGGGCTCTATTTCATATAACTTCTCCAGACATAATCCTTTGGTATTACTGTCCGTCAGTATATAAATAGCCTCACTGCTGTAATCACTAATCAGCGGCTCCAGTACAGCAATTATATTATTTGTAAGTATAGTGTTTGACTCTTGCATCTCCATAAAGTTCTGTTTAATCTACAAAGATACAGTTTATTCTGACATTTTCTTTTTTAAAAGGGACATTTTATACTTAAATGATTAATCCCGGTCTATATTATAAGCTTGCACCGGGTCAGCTCCGGGCAGTTTCTATGCCCGTTTCTACATGTTTTAGCCGGATATAGATATTTTTTATTGTGGTATAGTCCTAAAAATGTGAAAGCTTACATGGATATATGAACAAATATCCATATGAAAGCATTATCTTTGCAGACGGTTAATTGAAATTGAGATTTTTGAAAGATGAATATGCAGGAAGCAGCTTATATGCTTAAAGCGATTTCGCATGAAACGCGGTTGAAAGTGATTGTTGAGCTGAAGAGCTCTGAAGAGTTGAATGTATCTGAGCTGATCGAAAGAATAGGCTGCGAGCAGTCACTGCTCTCACACCACTTGACCGATATGCGTGCTAAAGGTATTTTAGAGTGCCGAAAAGAGGGGAAACATTGTTATTATTCCCTGAAAAACAAGCAAATAACAGAGATATTGGATTGTATAAAATCCTGTAAAAACTAATGATTATGACAAAATTTTTAAAGAAAAATATTTTAGGTTTAGTTGGTTTGATCGCGGGCGCTATCGGAGGATATGCATACTATCACTATATAGGATGCGTATCCGGTACCTGCCCGCTTACATCCAATCCCTATTCAAGCATCTTTTTTGGATCCGTAATGGGTTATTTGTTTTTGGATATGTTTAAAAAATCGGAGAAAAAAGATGAAACTGCTTAAGGGTTTATTCACCAATTGGAATTCGAGCCGCCTGTTGCGCCTGGTGCTGGGTATCATTTTTATGATAGCTTATATAGTGGACGGACAGGGTCTTTTTATGCTTCTCTCAGTATTTATGCTGGTGCAGGCAGTAATGAATATAGGCTGTGGCTGTGTAGCCAATAATTGTGATACAACTCTTAAATCTCCTGAGACTTCAAAATATCAGTTCGAAGAATTGGAGAGTGACAAAAAAAATGATATTTGAATTAAGCGAAAAAATTTATGAAAAAAACTGCATTAACAATCGCATTATTTCTGGGCTTTGCTTCATCAGCACTTTTTGCAGCTGATTCCAATGGCCCGGTAACAGAAACAGAAATTAAAACAGAAAATATTAAAACTACAAACAAAAAAATGGGAACAATCAATTTAACAAAAGAAGATTTTTTGAAAAACGTGATGGATTATGAAAACAATCCTCAGGAGTGGAAATATTTAGGTGACAAACCTGCCATTATTGACTTTTATGCAGACTGGTGCGGACCTTGCAAAATGGTAGCACCCATTCTGGAAGAGCTGGCTAAAGAGTATGCCGACCAGATTTACATTTACAAAGTTGATACAGAAGCAGAGCAGGAACTCTCTGCCGTATTTGGTATCCGCAGTATTCCTTCACTGCTCTTTATCCCGATGGGTGAAGCTCCGCAAATGGCTCAGGGTGCACTGCCTAAGCACGCTATGAAAGAGGCTATTGAGACAGTTCTGCTCAAAAACGAAACTGCAAAAGCTGAATAATAGTATGAAAAAAGTATATATCCTTTCAGCCTTAGTGCTGTCAGTGCTCTTTGCTTCGTGCAATGCAGGCGCCAATGCAAAGACGGATGCCAACGAAGAGGGTGGTGCATCTGCTACAGAACTGGTTGAAGCTGCCGCTGCCGGAGGTGCCTATGCAGTTATCAGCGCGCCCATTCATTTGACTACAGCTGATTTCAACAAGCTGGTAGTAGATTTTGAAGCATCTAATGACTGGAATTACCTGGGTGACAAACCTGCGATTATTGACTTTTGGGCAGACTGGTGTCCTCCTTGTCGCATCATCGCACCCATCCTGGATGAACTGGCCGAAGAGTATGCAGGACAAATCTATGTTTATAAAGTAGACGTGGATTCGGAAAAACAGATTGCATCGGTATTTAATATTCAAAGTATTCCTACGCTGCTTTTTATTCCGTCTAAAGGAGATCCGAGAGCTGAAGTAGGTGCTATCCCCAAAGAGCAGTTCAAAGATCGTATAGACAACTTCCTGCTGGCATCAGAGTAAGAATTTATTGACAAATTAAAAAGAGAAGAAAATGAGAGAAATGTTTATAGAGCAGCCGAGTCGCTACGATTTCGATAAAACTGTGGAGTTGATTGAGAATCGTATAGCAGAAGCCGGATGGCGTCAAATGGCCATTCACAACCTGCAGCAGTCGCTTTCAAATAATGGTTATGAAGTTCGGCCCATCAAGGTGATTGAGCTGTGCAACCCGCATCATGCGCAAAAAATCCTTCGTCTGGACGAAGAGCGTATCTTCTCGAATTTAATGCCTTGCCGCATTTCGGTGTATGAAAAAACCGACGGGACTGTACATGTGTCGCTGATGAATGCCGGCGCTGTTGCTGCCGGAGTGGGTGGCGTGGTAGCCGAGGTGATGAGCACCGTGTATGAAGAGTCTTTGAGCTTTGTGGATGTGGTTAAAAAATAAAATATAATTAGTGATTTGATTTTGTTGGAATATCCTTCGCCGGCCTTGTGCCGGGCGAAGGATATTTTGTTTTATAGTGGTTCTGATACTGCTTGAAACAGATTTCTGTTGATTTGAAAGAATTTATCCTTTGCTTTTAAACGATTCTCATTGATTGCAGTCTAAAAGAGTGAAGCTGTTTCCAAAGCAGGCGATAAATGACTGAGGTACATTTTCCGGAGAGAAAGTCAGAATAGCCGACTGGGAAACCAGCAGCAAAATTAGTTAATAACAAAAGAAAATAGATGATTATGAAAAAAGTAGGAATTGTTTTATTAGCAGGTTTTTTTACCCTGAGCCTGTCACTGGCTGCTCAAAATCAGCGTGGTCAGCAGCGTCAGGGTGGTATGATGAGTAACTATACTCCTGAAAAGCAGGCGGAGCAGATGGCTAAAGATTTGAATCTCACTGCCGGGCAGCAGGCTAAGCTGGCAGACTTTTACAGAGGCCAGAAAGAGCAGCGCGATGCAAAACGTGAAGAGTTTATGAAAGCACAGAATGAGCGTCGTGAAGCCAATCAGGCCAATCGCGAAAAGTTCAGAACTGAGCGTGAGAAAGAGCAAAAACTGCATGATGCTGAAATTGAAAAGATTATCGGCAAAGACAAAATGGAGCAGTTGAAAAAAATGCGCGAAGAGAGGCGTAATAAAAATAGAGATGCGCGTCCTCAGGGAAGGCGTATGAATAGAAGGTAATTGATTTTATTGTTTGACGAAAAGAGTGGGGCACCTATGATCCGGGTGCCCCATTTGTTTTGTTGGAACACGAAGCAGCCCATTATTTAAAAACAAAGCAGCCTGCATCGTTACGATGCGGGCTGCTAATCAAATATTCTGTAAAATGTAAATTTTAGCCTAAATAGCCTTTAAGAAGTTTGCTCTTAGAACTGTTGCGTAATCGCCTGATGGCTTTCTCTTTAATTTGGCGAACACGTTCACGTGTCAGGCCAAACTCATCGCCAATCTCCTCTAATGTCATTTCCGGAACTCCGATACCAAAGAATTTCTTTACAATTTCATGCTCGCGCTCACTTAATGTGGATAGCGCCCGGTCGATCTCTTTGGCCAGTGATTCGTTAATAAGAGTACGGTCAGCTTTTGGTGAGTCATCGTTGATCATCACATCAAGCAGGCTGTTGTCTTCACCCTCCACAAATGGAGCATCCACAGAAATGTGGCGACCGGAAACTTTCATGGTGTCCGTGATCTTCTCTACGGGAATGTCCAGTTTCTCGGCAATCTCCTCCACTGAGGGGCGACGTTCGTTTTCCTGCTCAAATTTAGCAAAAGCTTTGTTGATTTTGTTCAGCGATCCAACCTGGTTCAGAGGCAAACGCACAATACGCGATTGTTCGGCAAGTGCTTGCAAAATAGACTGGCGAATCCACCAAACTGCATATGAAATAAACTTAAATCCGCGGGTTTCATCAAATTTCTCGGCAGCTTTAATCAGTCCTAAGTTACCTTCGTTAATCAAGTCAGGAAGGCTTAATCCTTGATTTTGATACTGTTTTGCTACGGAAACCACGAAACGCAGGTTTGCGCGGGTAAGTTTTTCCAATGCCAGGCGATCACCTGCTTTAATGCGTTGCGCCAGCTCCACTTCTTCTTCAACTGTAATCAGGTCCTCACGACCTATTTCCTGTAAATACTTGTCGAGTGAAGCACTCTCGCGATTGGTGATTGATTTGGTAATCTTTAATTGTCTCATATTCTGGATGGAAAAATTAACTTACAAAAATAGTGATTTATTTCTCTATAAGCAAATTATATCTGTTAAATTCTTATTCTTCTTGTCGAAACTGCACTTTGAACTTGAAATATGTAGCAGATTAACCCTTGCTTAACTATTATCTAACGTTTGTTTTGCCCTTTTTGTTTCATAAATAGATAGTTAATATCCATTAAATGGGCGAAAATTTTTAATTAATCGCAGATGGATAAAAAAACTCTGCCGGAATTTTCATCACAGCAGAGTTTTCAATATCCTTATTTTTGGATTTTATTTACTCAGATCTATCTTGTGATAACTGATTTTTCCTGAGGTCGGATACACGCCTGCGATATTGAGTGATCCTTTGGATTTGGTGGCTGCTTCATAAACTTTTTCAAAGTCGCTGATGCTGCTCATCGTTTTATTATTGATTTTGAGGATAATATATCCGGGCTTAATGCCTTCGTCATTAAATTTACCCGGGCCTACTGAGCTTACCTCCAGACCGTGTTCGATGCCTAAAG
>CAYPPC010000130.1:0-8273 GCA_964412435.1 uncultured Paludibacter sp. | reverse complement strand
CAGTTTTGAATCGTATCTTTTTTTCTTCCAGCCTGAAACCAGATCGTAATTGTTTTCAAGAACCATGTTGTAGAGTTCCGGAATCTCATCAGGACTGTCCTGCAAGTCGGCATCCATGGTGATTACTACATCTCCTTTTGCACGTTCGAATCCGCAATGGAGGGCGGGTGATTTGCCGTAGTTGTTACGAAACTTAATACCAAAGACATGCTTCGGTGAGCGTTTTTCCAACACTTCAATCACATCCCAGGAGCCGTCGGTGCTACCATCATCAATAAAAATAACTTCATAGCTGTAGTCGTTCTCCTGCATCACCCGCTCTATCCATTCGTAAAGCTTGGTGAGAGACTCAGCCTCATTGTAGAGTGGAATAACCACTGAAATATCAATATCTGATTTTTTTAACAGCATCTGGATTTAATTTTGGGTTAAAAAGTTGCTTTGATCATCAAAAGGACTTCTGTCGCGCTTGACCACACCGGCAATAATCAGGGCAATAATCAGTGCGGGGAAGAAGTTGTTCAGTATAGAGAACAGACTGAAATTGAGCGGATCCTGAAATGTCTCCAGCAGTTTGTACATCATTTCTACACTCTCTTCCGGAAAGTTGTCGGGCATAATAGTCTCGAGCATCTCCAGCTGAAGGTTCATCAACTCAGAGAGATAGTCTGTTTTGATAAAGCGGAAAAAGATAAACTTAACGGCTGCAGAAATAATCGAGGCAAAAAGGTGCATCATCATAACAAAAGTAAAAGCTCTTCCGTAGCTGATAGTACCACCCGGCTCATTGTTGCGAAAATTAACTGCAAACTTATAGGTGAAATAGATTATCAGGATAAGAACCGGTAAATGAAGAAGACTCAGCAGGGTGTTCTGACTCTGGCTAAATAGAAAGTTGGCAGAAAAGGCCACTCCCAGGTAGAGCCCGTAGAGCATGGCTGAATTCATCAGGTTTGATTTTGGCTGCATAGCTGTTAAATGTTTATTTGAAACTACAAAACTACAAAAATAATAGCAAATTCAGGCAATTATTTCTGTTTTGGACTCTTTAATCTTGAATAATAGCGGCACCACTCTTTCAAACCACAAGTTTCGCACTTGGGACTGCGCGCTGTACAAACGTAACGGCCATGCAGTATAAGCCAGTGGTGAGCGGTTGAAATCAGCTCTTCCGGAATATGTTTAACCAGATCTTTCTCTGTTTGAAGCGGGGTTTTGGAATTGGTTGTGAGCCCGATACGCTCTGCCACCCGAAAAACATGGGTATCCACCGCCATGGCCGGTTTGTTGTAAACCACAGAAGCTATCACATTGGCAGTTTTACGACCCACGCCGGGCAGCTTTTGCAGTTCATCCACATCTTCCGGTACAATGCCGTTAAATTCGCTGAGCAGCTTTTGAGCCATGCCCACCAGGTGTTTCGATTTATTATTGGGAAAACTGCACGATTTGATATACTCAAAAATAACCTCTGGCGTGGTTGCGGCCATCGCCTCAGCAGTGGGGTAGTCATGCAGTAAGTCCGGCGTAATCATGTTCACGCGCTTATCTGTGCACTGGGCCGACAAAATTACCGCTACCAAAAGTCCGAAAGGATCATCATAATTCAGCTCTGTTTCGGCAACCGGCATATTGGTTTGAAACCACTCAATTACCTTTTGATAGCGCTCTTTCTTTCTCATATCTGTTCTTAGTTTAAAAAGGTCCGCTGTACCCGTTCCGGTAAAAGCAGGCCTGTGGGTTCTTTTAGTCTCAATTTCCTACAAAAATAGTAAAAACGATTTTTATTGCCATTGCTTTTTACTATTTTTGCAAATTAGAGTAATCTTTTACCTAAACTTATTTTTGAACTGATTTAAAACTGTAACGATATCAATGGCTCCAAAAAAACCGATAAAAAAAAGACCGGCTGCAACGACTAAAAAATCTGCTCCCAAGCGTAAGAAAACCTCTTCCGGACAGGGTGGTTTTTTTCGTTCCACAGGGCGGTTTTTCAAAAGTGAAAGAACACACGCCGTTTTGGGTGTGCTGCTTCTGGCACTGGTGGCTTATGTGTTTTTGTCGATGCTTTCCTACTTTTTCACGGGAGCAAACGACAAAAGCATTTTCGATAATCTGAGCTTCAAAGAGGCTCTTCAGCATAAAGGTGATGTGAAAAACTGGTTTTCGGTGATGGGAGCCTACACGGCTGAAACTGCCATCAACGACTGGTTTGGCTTAGCCTCCTTTGTGATTCTGTTTTTCCTGACCATCCTGGCAGTGCGACTTCTGAAGGTGCGCCTGCTCCCCTTCTGGAAATCCTTTTTCCACTCTTTCTTCTGGTTGGTGTGGGGCTCTGTGTTTTTGGGTTATATCACACGGGTTTTCACTTTCCTGCAGCCTTCCTTCTTCTATCTGGGCGGCAAGCACGGCGATTATGTTGCAGGTGAGGTGCTCAATGCGCACATCGGAATCCCGGGCACTTTGCTGCTTTTGCTGGCGGTGCTGACAGCTTATCTGATTGTGGTGCGTCAGGAGACTACCGGATTTCTGCGTGGTCTGTGCAAAAGAAAAGAGAGAGAAACTGAGTTTGATGACGATGAGATTGAATTTGTTGATGAACCGGTAGTGGCGGTTGGCACTGAAATAGTACCTGAAGATTGGATTACGGTGCCGAAAAAACCAGAAACTGTTGAAACTGAGGAGAAAGAACCAAAAACTATAACACCCGAGCCGGTGAAAAAATCTCCCACGACTGAGGTGGCTGAGGAGGTGGGATTTGAGGTGCAGGCCGGTGGTGATACTTCGGAAGACAGCAATGAAGCAGGTGATGACGAGCCGGCTTACTCTCTGAAACGTTTGGGGAAATATGACCCGACCCTCGATTTGTCGCGCTACTCCATGCCTTCTTTTGAGCTGCTGAAAGAGTATGACACCGACAAAGAGCTCTCTGTCGATATGGCAGAACAAAATAATAACAAGAACCGGATTATCACCACACTGCGTAACTTCGGAATTGAGATTGAATCTATTAAAGCTACTGTCGGCCCAACCATTACTCTTTACGAGATTGTTCCGAAATCGGGTATCCGAATTTCCAAAATTCGCAATCTGGAGTCTGATATTATGCTGAGCCTGGCTGCCATTGGTATTCGTATCATTGCACCCATTCCGGGTAAAGGGACCATCGGTATTGAGGTGCCCAACAATGAGCCGCAAATTGTGTCGATGCACTCGGTGCTCAGCTCCAGAAAATTCCTGGAATCGAAACATGAGCTGCCGGTTGCTTTTGGTAAAACCATTACGAATGAGGTATTTATGATCGACCTGGCTAAAATGCCTCACCTCCTTGTGGCGGGTGCAACCGGTCAGGGTAAGTCGGTGGGACTGAATGCCATTATCGCCTCTTTGCTTTATAAAAAACATCCGGCACAGCTGAAGTTTGTGCTGATTGACCCCAAAAAGGTGGAGTTTAATATCTATTCGGCTATCGAAAAGCATTTCCTGGCTAAGATGCCTGATGGTGAAGATGCCATTATTACAGACACTACTATGGTGGTGCAGACGCTTAATTCACTGACTGCCGAAATGGATCAGCGATATGATCTGCTGAAAAAAGCGCATGTACGTAATATTAAAGAGTATAACTCGAAATTTGTAAACCGGGTGCTGAACCCTGAAAAGGGACACCGTTTCCTGCCCTATATTGTTGTGGTGATCGATGAGTTCGGTGATCTGATTATGACCGCCGGAAAAGAGGTGGAGATGCCTATTGCACGGATTGCACAGCTGGCACGTGCTGTCGGAATTCATATGGTAATTGCTACGCAGCGTCCTTCGGTAAATATCATTACAGGGGTTATTAAAGCAAACTTCCCGGCCAGGGTGGCCTTCCGTGTATCTTCCATGATCGACTCGCGCACGATTCTTGATGCGCCCGGAGCCAATCAGCTGGTAGGGCGGGGAGATATGCTTTTTTCACAGGGTAGCGAGCTGATCCGTGTGCAGTGTGCCTTTATCGACACGCCCGAAGTGGAGAATGTCTCCAACTTTATCGGTCAACAGCGCGGTTATCCGCACGCTTTCTATCTGCCTGAATATGTTGGTCCTGAAAGTGACTCTTTTGACCCCACTTCGGTGGATATGAGCAAGCGTGATCCTCTGTTTGAAGAAGCAGCACGTATGATTGTATCCACGCAGCAGGGATCTACCTCCATGATTCAGCGTAAGTTCTCCATCGGTTACAACCGGGCCGGTCGCCTGGCTGATCAACTGGAGGCTGCTGGAATTGTCGGATCCGCTGTAGGCAGCAAACCGCGTGAGGTGATTGTACCCACCGAATACGAACTGGAGAGAATACTGAATGACCTGAAATAGAACGTCGAAATGTGCTTGTAAGTGGTTGATTATGGGTGTGTTAAAAATGGCACGCTAGTTGTCTTTAATAGAGTGTTAATATGTTGAACAATAAAAGCTTGGAACAATGAAAAAGTATATGTTAAGTTTAAGTGTGGTGCTGTTTTGGGCTTTCTCAATGACAGCACAGTCGAACAGTTCAGCCGTTAGGGTGCTGGAAAACATGGTGAATCTGATAGAAAACAATGCCATAAAAACTGATTTTGGACTAGTGGTGAAACAAGCCGGTTCCGATGATCTGCAACGCATGAAAGGGAGTTTTCTTTTGCATAGTGATAAGTTTGCGCTGACAACCTCTGATATGGATGTTTTCTTTGACGGAACCACGCAGTGGGCTTATGCTCCGTCGATCAATGAGGTGACTTTGACTAATCCCACAGATAAAGAGCTAGCAGAGACCAATCCGCTCGCTTTGCTATCATCCTATAAAGCCAACTCAACCATTCGTTTTATGAAAAACGAAGAACATGATTCGCATCTTATATCACTGACACCTACAGATGCAGATTCAGATGTTAAGACCATCATTGTAAAGGTGATGAAAGCAAACAACTCACCCAAGATGGTTCAGCTTTATGATAAAAAAGGGGGAATAAGTACGATCTCAATGAGAAACTTCCGCAGCAATATCACAGTGACGCCGGCTGACTTCGTTTTCAACCCGGCTCTCTATGAAGATATAGAAATTAATGATTTGAGATAAATTGCTCAAATTGTTATCTTTGCAGCTGTTTATTCAGAGAATAAATCCCGAATTAATTGCTTGAAAACTAAATAAAAAAATAAAATAAAAATACGTATGAACGAAAAAGTAAGATGTCTTATTATTGGGTCAGGACCCGCCGGATATACGGCTGCAATTTATGCAGCACGTGCCAATTTGTCACCTGTAATGTATGAAGGTCTTCAGCCCGGAGGCCAGCTGACCACAACCACTGAAGTTGAGAACTTTCCCGGCTATCCGGAAGGAATTACCGGCCCGGAGTTAATGGTAGATCTGAAGAAGCAGGCAGAACGTTTCGGTACCGATATTCGTTTTGGTCTGGCTACAGCCACCGACCTGTCGGAAGCTCCTTATAAAGTGACCATTGATAATGAAAAAGTGATTGAAGCTGACAGTATCATTATTGCAACCGGTGCTACAGCCAAATATCTTGGAATTCCTGATGAAACAAAATATTCAGGCGCAGGTGTTTCAGCATGTGCTACCTGTGACGGATTTTTCTACCGCAATATGAAAGTTGCAGTAGTGGGTGGTGGTGATACAGCTGCCGAAGAGGCTCTCTATCTGTCCAATATCGCATCAAAAGTATATCTGGTGATTCGTAAAGATCATATGCGTGCCTCAAAAATTATGCAGGAGCGCGTGTTTGCGAATGATAAAATTGAGATTCTGTTTGAGCACGAAACGCTGGGTCTGACCGGTGATAAAGTGGTTCAGGGAATGGATCTGGTTAAGCGTCGCGGACAGGTCGATGAAGAGAAAGTACATTATGAAATTGATGGTTTCTTCCTTGCAATCGGACACACTCCTAATACAGAGATATTTAAGGATTATATCGATACAGACGAGGTAGGCTTTATTAAAACGATTCCCGGTAGCCCCAAAACAAACGTTCCGGGAGTATTTGCAGCTGGTGATGTGGCTGACCCAATTTATCGTCAGGCCATTACTGCAGCCGGAACCGGCAGTCAGGCGGCTATTGAAGCCGAAAGATATCTGTCTGAGAAAGGTTTGTAAAACTCAAGTCTTAAAGGTATAATTCAAAGAGAAAAAAAGCAGCATCGCTTCGGCAATGCTGCTTTTCTTTTGCACTGACTTGCAGTGCTTATTTTTCCAGTGAATTGATATAGATTTCACCAATCATTCGGTAAGCTACATCTAAAATAGTAGTATCACTCAGTAAAACGATGCCACCGTCGGGTCCGGGCTGGATATGAAGTCCTGCACTCTCTCCGTCGTCAAAGTTACCAGTTCCGAAGTAATTTTTTACTGTCTCTTTTTCCAGGCCAAGCTCTTCGGCAATCTTGGCCATACTTCCACTTGGGAGCGCATCCTTTACTTTTCTTAATTTGTTGAATGATATAGTCTTACTCATATTCATGTATGTTAAAAGGTTAGTATAATTTCACTTTGATATTTATGCGTGATAAATTTACTACATTCTTTCTGAACAGCCAAGGGAAAAGAGATAAATTGTTGTTTTTTTTTCTGAAATTTCTTTATCCCTCATCTCTTCGGGCTGCCGCTCACGCTTTATGATTTAACGATACTCTTTATAAAACTCCACAATTGTTTCGATTCCTTTGAAATAGAGATCAACGTGGAAGTTCTCGTTGGGCGAGTGAATGGCGTTTGACTCCAGACCAAAGCCCATCAGCAGCGGTTTGATTCCCAGTACTTTTTCGAATACCGGAATAACACCAATACTGCCACCGCTACGTACAGGAAGCGGTCTTTTGCCGAATACCTTCTCATAGGCACGTTCCGCTGCGCGGTACTCATCTGAATCGATGGGATAAACATAGCTGGCAGCACCGTGCAACCAGGTAACTTTAATATCCACATATTCCGGAGTGATTTTCTTCAGGTGCTCCTCTACCAACTGACCAATTTTGTCATAATCCTGATGCGGAACCAGGCGGGCTGACAGTTTTGCGTAAGCTTTACTTGGGAGAACAGTTTTGCTGCCTTCACCCATGTAGCCGCCCCAGATACCGCAAAGGTCCAGTGTAGGACGAATACCGGTACGCTCGATGGTGGAATATCCTTTTTCACCGTGTACATGTTTGATGCCCAGGCCGGCTTTGTAATTTTCAATATCCAGTGGAATTTCTGCTATCAGAGCACGCTCTTCGTCAGAAACCTCTTCCACATCATCGTAGAATCCGGGGATGGTGATGCGTCCGTCAGCGTCAACCAGCTGAGCCAGAATTTTGCTCAGTTCGTTGATCGGGTTGGCCACGGCACCGCCAAAAATACCTGAGTGCAGGTCGCGGTTGGCTGATGTCAGCTCAATTTCCCAGTAGGCCAGTCCGCGCAGACCGGTGGTGATGCTTGGCATGTCGGCAGCCAGCATACTTGTGTCTGAAACCAGGATAGTGTCGCAGGCGAGCATCTCTTTATGTTGCGTGCAGAAATCCTCCAGACTGGGTGAACCAACTTCCTCTTCGCCTTCAATGATAAACTTAACGTTACATTTGAGCTGATTGGTTTTCATCAGGTAGTCAAAGGCTTTCAGATGCAGGATCGACTGACCTTTGTCATCGTCTGCCCCGCGGGCATAGAGTCTGCCATCGCGAATTTCAGGCTCAAAAGGATCACTTTTCCACTCATCCAGCGGGTCGGCCGGCATTACGTCGTAGTGTCCGTAAACCATTACGGTGGGCAGTTCGGGATCGATAATTTTAGAAGCAAAAACAACGGGATGTCCTTTTGATTCCATGATCTCAGCTTTGTCCACACCGGCTTCGAGCAGCAGGTCAACCCAGGTTTGTCCGCAAAGTCGCAGGTCATCGTCGCGGTCGGTGTGGGCACTGATGCTTGGAATGCGGATCAGGCGCGCCAGGTCTTCAAAAAATTTCTCTTCGTTTTGATGGATGTATTCTTTTACGGTCATCATTTAAATAGGTTTAATTGATTTAATTATTTTATGTTTTATGATCTAATTTTCTTCTCTTTTATAACGACTGAGTGCAGGCTTTATTTCCCAATTGCCGGTATATTAAAAACTGAGGGGTAAAGATAGTTAATATTACGTGTAATTGAAATAGATTTAATAAGTTTTGGTCAAAAAACTGATATAGTTTGTTTAGTCTGCCGAGTTTAATTAATTTTGTAGATTAAAATGAAAATTTGAAACAGAAAGGCTGTTTGA
>CAYPPC010000129.1:0-8604 GCA_964412435.1 uncultured Paludibacter sp. | reverse complement strand
AAGTACCTGCAGGTCTTAAACGCTTTGAAATTAAACATGGGACTCCCTTTAGAGCAAAATATAGCGATAGAAACGGAAGTTTCAAACCGGATAACAACAGAAAGCACAACCGGCGAGGTTTTGGACCTGAAGTTTATCCATACTCAGAACAAATTACTAAATAATGAGCTTAAAACCCTTAACCGCTCCCGCTATTTACCCTCATTAAACTTAATTGCTAATTACGGAACAGCAGGCTTTGGTTATGATAAATCACCCAATGAATTTTTGGATTTTTATCCAATGGCATTTGCCGGAATTCAACTCAGCTACCCGCTTTTTAACGGGACTGTTACGCAAAGAAAAATCAATCAGAAAAAACTTGAAATCTCTAATAATGAATTAAAATCGCAATTAATTTCTGATAAAAATGAGATGGAAGTTGAAAACACTCTGCGGCAAAGAGCCATTGCCCGGGATGCAATGACCAATACAGAGAATCAGATTGAATTGGCGAATACAATTTATGAACAGACAATTTTGCAACAAAAACATGGAACGGCCAATTTGACCGATATCCTTTTAGCTGACAACGCTCTGCGCGAAGCTCAACAAACATACTTAAACGCCATTATTGATTTTCTTAAAGCTGACTTGGAGCTTAAAAAATTAACAGGGACAATTTCAAACATGAATTAAATGAAGAAAATGAAAAAAACAATCTGGATAATAGCAGGTTTAGCAATTGCCGGTTTGATGGTATTCAAATTAGCAAGCAATAAAAAAATTAACGATAGCAAAATTTATCATTTTGATAAAGAGAAACCCATTTCCGTAAATGTGGACACCATCCGACTAAAAACTATTCAGGAAGATGGTCTATTCGCCGGAACTTTTGAACCTAACAGAGAGGTGAAAATCAGTGCGGAAACACAAGGTAAAATAAACGCGATGCTGGTTGATGTTGGAAGTTACGTCCAGCGGGGACAAAAATTGATTCAATTGGATAATTCTCTTTTACAACTACAGTTGGAAGCTGTTGAGGTGCAGATAGAAGGATTGAAAAATGATGTGGAGCGCTACACTATTTTAACCGAAGCCGATGCTGTACAAGGCGTGCAACTGGAAAAAACAAAGCTGGGATTAAAAGCTGCAGAAGTACAAAAAGCAACACTGCAGGAGCAGATTAACAAAACGAGTATCAGGGCACCTTTTCCCGGTGTTGTGACTGCTAAACTGAGTGAAATCGGAGCCTTTGCAGCTCCGGGAATCCCCTTGTTGCAAATTACAGACTTAAATACGCTTAAGTTTACAATAAATGTCTCTGAAAGTAGCTTAAGCCAGATTCAGTCCGACCAAAACTACATCATTTCTGCTGATATTTTACCGGATATTCCGCTTAGCGGGAAACTTTCGATGATTGGCAGCAAAGCCAATATGGGAAACAGTTTTCCGGTACAGTTTCTGGTAAAAAACACCCGGGAGTTAGCTATAAAGTCCGGTATGTTTGGCAAAGCTCAATTGTCTGCAAGTGGAACTTCAGAGGGAATTTTAATCCCCTCATCTGCCATTATAAACAGTGAAGGCCAGGCACAGGTTTACGTAGTAAAAGCGGGTAAAGCTCAGCTTCAAACTATTACAACTTCAAAAAACATTGGCAACAACACGCTTATAGCAAGCGGGTTAAATGTTGATGACATCATTGTTACCAACGGTTTCATCAATCTTTTTGATGGAGCAAATATCAACATAAAGTAAAATCAGCGAAATATGAATATTACAGAAATAGCGATTAGACGCCCATCGCTGGTTATAGTCCTTTTTAGCGTATTTGCTCTATTAGGGGTTATCGGATTTAAAAACTTAAGTTACGAATTGATGCCTGATTTTAATCAGCCTGTTGTGGTGATTAAAACAGCCTACCCCGGAGCCAATCCCAATGAAGTTGAAAACTCGGTTTCCCGAAAAATTGAAGATGCACTCTCCAACCTGGAAGGTGTGGATTATCTGGTTACCAAGTCCTTGCCCAACGCTTCGGTTATCATTGCCAACCTTAGATATGGAACAGATTTGGACCAGGCAATGCAAGATGCTCAACGTTATATCGACAACATTCGAAAAGATTTGCCGCAAGGCATTTTAAATCCGGAAATGAGTAAGGTCTCACCGAACGACCTGCCCATTATGTCGGTCAGCGCAACGAGTAATTTGATACCGACAGAGTTTTATCAAAAGATGAAAGACGATTTCCTTCCTCAAATTCAGCAAATAAAAGGAGTAGCTGAAATTACAATTTTAGGAGGTGAAGAGCGGGAGATACAGGTAAAAGTGGATAAGGAGAAACTGAAACTCTATAAAATCTCACTCTATCAGATTGTCGAAGCCATTAACCGCTCCGGCATTGATTTACCGGCAGGGAATATTCAGACGGAGTCTGAAAGCAACGCATTGCGATTAGTCGGGAAATTTAACTCAATCGATGACATTAAGCAGGTACAGCTTGCCATGCCATTCCCGGGAAGTCCGGTTTATGTCAAAGATGTTGCAGAGGTTATTGATGGGGTTAAAGAGATTGATTCATACAGTCGGTTTAATGGAAAGGCTGGTATAGGTCTGCTTATAAAAAAGCAGGGTGATGCCAATGCGATTGATGTTTCTAAAGAGGTAAGAGAGAAATTTCAATCGATTGAAGAGCAGAACAACTTCGCTAATGTGGAGTTTGTTGTAACGGATGACAGTACAGATAATACAATTGCTGCAGTAAACTCCGTAGTTACCGACTTGATTTTAGCTGTTATTTTAGTTTCTCTTGTAATGCTTTTATTCCTGAGAAGCTATAGAAATGCTTTAATTGTTGCCATAGCCATTCCAACATCTTTAATTACTGCATTTGGTACCATGTGGTTGCTCGGCTACACGCTCAACTTGATGACCCTGCTGGCCATGTCGCTTGTTATTGGTGTTTTGGTGGATGACGCCACCGTAGTGCTGGAGAACATCCAGCGCCACCTCGATATGGGTAAAAGCAAGCGAAAAGCAGCCATGGAAGGGCGTATGGAGGTTGGTTACTCTGCCATCTCCATTACGCTGGTTGACGTGGTTGTGTTTGTACCCATTCTTTTCCTGCAAGTTTTTGTTGCTGATATGCTCAAACAGTTTGCCGTTGTGGTAATTGTAACTGTTTTAACGAGTTTACTGGTTGGTTTTACGCTGACACCCTGGCTCGCTTCACGCATTGGTAAGAAAGACAGTCTGAAACCATCCAATTTCTTTAACCGCTTTCTGTTATGGTTCGAAAAGCACCTCGATCGCTTTATCAACTGGTATAGCGGTTCGCTGAAATGGGTGTTAAGTCACAAACTACTGTTTGTTGGTATTGTGATTGCACTTTTTGCCGGCACAGCCTTTATGATGTCCCGGGGAATTATTGGTAAAGAGTTGATTGCTACAGGTGATCAGGGAAAATTCCGCTTAGCATTGGAGTATGATAACAACATTTCGCTGGAACAAAATAATTTCGTTACCGATAAAATAGAGGCGCACATTCTGCAACAGCCCGAGGTGGAAAGTGTGTTCAGTAATATTGGCGGACCAAGTACAGGAATGGGTAGTTTAGGAGTTGGTGTAGCCAATAAAACTGAGTTTACAATTCAGTTGAAACCTAAAAAAGAGACGAACAATCTATCGACTGAAACTTTCATGCGAAATCTTCGGGATGAGTTGCAAGAGCAATACCCCGGTGTAAACTACTCCATCATGGCGCAGGGATTAGTGCCGCGCGTGTCGCCGATTGAAGTGACATTGAGCGGTAGCGACCTAAGCCGGGTGATGCAGGCGGGAGATGAATTAAAATCAGTGATTGAAAAAATACCGGGAGCCGACAATGTTCGTCTTTCTGTTGAAACAGGAAACCCGGAACTCAAAGTTATACCGGATAAGGATAAAATGCAGCGCTTAGGTTTGAACACCGCTTACGTGGGCATGAATTTGCGTACCGCATTTACCGGAAATGATGATGCAACTTTAACCGAAAATGGTACCGAGTATCCGGTTCGTATTGTGTTGGATAAGTTTAATCGTCAAAACGAGGATGATGTCAAACAGTTGAATATTATCAACCCCATGGGTGTTCCGGTTGAAGTATCACAAATTGCACATATTGAACGGGATAATTCGCCATCACTTTTAGAGCGTAAAGACCGGCAACCGGCAGTTACTCTCACGGCGGACGCCCTGGGTCGTCCTTCCGGAACAGTTGCTGACGATGTGGTTGCTTATCTTAAAAACAATCCTTTGCCGGAGGGTATAAATATGACCTGGGGAAGCGATATTAAACAGCAAAACGACAGTTTTGGAGCTATAGGTTCTGTTTTATTAATCTCCTTTGTATTGATCTACCTCATTATGGTTGCGCTTTACAATAACTATATCTACCCTTTTGTAGCACTGTTTGCTATTCCGGTAGCTGCTATCGGTGCGTTTTTAGCACTTAATTTGTCCTTGAGTCACATCAGCTTATTTGCGATGCTTGGTTTAATTATGCTGATGGGTTTAGTTACCAAAAACTCCATTTTAATTGTGGACTTTACCAATCAGATGAAAGCAAGAGGCGTACACTACAAAGAAGCAATAGTTGACGCCAGTACAGGAAGAATGCGCCCCATTTTGATGACCACAATTTCCATGGCTATCGGTATGTTACCCATTGCTTTAGGAACGGGTACATCCGCCGAATGGAAAAATGGCCTGGCCTGGGTAATTATTGGAGGTTTACTCTCTTCACTGGCACTGACCATCTATTTGGTGCCTGTGGTTTATGATGTAGTGGACACATTAAAAGAAAAACTTAACAGAAGAAAAGCTTTAGAGCCGATAGATAAAGTATAATTATCGGTAATACTCAACAACAGATGCGGCTTCTAAGCCGCATCTGTTGTTTTTATTATAGCAAAACTACTGCAGTGCCGGAGCTAATTGCCCCGATCTTTTAGTCGGGGTTTGGAACTAATAATGACGCATCAGGCTTTAGCCCAATATCTATTTTTGAGGATAATTCATTTTTAGCAGCTTCAAATTTTCGACAAGAATGTCGACAGTCCCGTTTTGTTGTGCTTGCTTGGTGTATTGGTGTAATGGAAATGAAATATTAAGAATGAAAAATGGATGCACTAATCAACTATTTTGCACATTCTGACGGGTGCAGTGACATTCTTGTCGCTGTTGGTATTTTTAATCTTTTTGTAACCGTGGGCCTGCCTGCAGCAGGCTGGCTGCACATTTTAATTAGCAACTGTTCTCATTACTGGTCAGACGAACTTGAAGTCGTCAGACCAGAAGCGTATAACTTTTAAGTCGGGGATTAGGATCAGATTATGACACAGCGGGCTTTAGCCCAATGTTTTAATTGTCGACAGGAATGTCGACAGTCCCGTTATGTTGCACGGCTAATTTATCTTTTGCGAATAAAACACTCCTTTACACCTTCAAAAACACCTTATTCTTATACATCATCCACAAGATAAGGTAGATAATCAGGGAGTTAGCTACCATCAAAAGCACCGGGTACCAGTTACCGATATATTGTTCTAAACCATAAAAGAGTGAGGTAGCTACACTTCTAAAACTCACAATACTTACAATCATATAGGCTGCAATCGAGTTCATACCATACACTTTGAGCCAGGTAATTCCTTTGCGTTTTCCTTTATAATCAATCCTATAATAGAAGAGGCCCATCAGCACAAAACTGTACCCACTGCTGACTAAAACCATGGAGCTGGTCCACAGTTTTTTAATCACCGGCATTTGCAGGTGCCATAACCAACCGGCTGCTGTCATCGCTAAGCCGATAACCACTAAGAGTTGCCATTTTCGCTTAGCGCTAAATGTTTCACTTTTTAATATATGCCCTGCAAACAAGCCGGTAAGCACCGTAACTCCAAAGTTCAGGCTACTTAATACCCAGGTATAATTATAGTAAGGACTAAAAATTACTTCTCCATCGACTACCTTCGCGTTATCCCGAAAACGTCCCAGCACCTGTCGATCCACCCATTCGGCCAGGTTACCGGCCGGTGTATAATCACCTCCGCCATAACCATCGACGGTAATAAACTGCATCGCTGCCCAAAAGCCAAGTAACAAACCGGCTGCTATGCCGATTTGAGCTTTAATACTGAAATTGAGATACAGAACTGCGGCAATTAGATAACCAATCGCAATAGATTGAAGCGTATTGGAGTAGAGATAGATACGCGACGGGGCCAGCCCTAGAAGATTACCCTGACACATCATGCCGAAAACCCACAACAGTACCACCCGTTTGGCTATTCGCCGATAAGCAATTTTCTTATCGGCACCTCCGGTTTTGTAGCGCGAAAGCGCAAATGGAAGCGAAACTCCGGCCATAAAAAGGAAGAGCGGCATCACTAAATCCCAGGGGGAAAAACCAACCCAATCTACATGCGTAAAATTCCACATCAACTTATCAAACCAGGGTTTATCAACTGCCCGGGCCATCGGATGCAGCACCAATTCAAGACCCACAATCACAAACAGGTCAAATCCCCGCAGCGCATCCAGTGATTCCAGTCTCTGCTTATTGATAGTTTTTGTTTTAGCCACCTGCTTGATAGTTTTTAGTTTGAAAAACGTCTGTTCCGGCCCAATGCATCGAAACAGACGTTTTACTTATATATAAATGCTACTTAAAACAGCGTCATTTGACCGGTGATATCATCCAGCAGCTTGTTGCGATCCACTTCATCACCCTCATCTGCTTCAGAAGTATCAGCCTCCGGTTGCTCCACCTCATCATCCTCATCATTTTCAGGCTCCTCCTGCTGCGGTTTCTCCTTGTGGCGCAGAGGCTCCAGTTCGTTAATGACATCCACTTCAAAGGTAGTGAGTCGCTTACCGCGGGCCCGGTGACTTTTCACTCCGATAAACTCATCGGCATCCACCTCCATCGGCTCACGTTCTTTATCTTTTCCGCCAAACTCAACTTCTAAACGAGGATAGTCTTTGCCGGAGAAAAGTACCATCTTCGACTCCGGGTTTTCACCAATAAAACTGGTAAGGTTGCCTGTTGCTTCCAGCGGGAAGCGCTTCAGATAGTAGAAGCCCTGATCGGCATCCCACAAAGCTACAGTCCACACTTTGTCGGGATCAAACTTCTTCACAATCATCACATTGCTCTCGAAGTGATTGCTCAGGTCAATTCCCGTTGTGCGGTATTCACCGTTGGTGGTAATTACCAGAATCTGATCATCACTCTGGAATTCGCCCAGGAAATCCCCCCGATTATCATAGTTGAGGCGTAGCACATCGCGGTCGAACCACACTTTGCGGCCTCCCAGCGTCGATCCGCCTTTTTGCTTCAGCGAAATGCGGTGCAAATCGTGCCGGGTCAGTATATTACCCATCGTTCCGCGTCCGCGAATGGCAATTTCACTGAAATCCTTTTCCAGCACCAGATTGCGAAGTCGCGGTTTCGGCTTCAGTGTTACCCGAATCACCTCAGCTTCCGCATTGGCATTGGCACTGAAATAGAGTATGCGCGAACCCTCTTCACCTTTAGTCAGATCATATTCCCGGTCACGGGTGATGCCGGTTACGGCAAAGCGTTTAATATAGGCTGCTCCTTTGCGCCCGTCGCGATAGACTACATTATAAATTGTCCGCTTGTCGTTTCGCTTAAACACATTCAGATATAGAATATTTTTGCCGACAAAGAGTTTTTCGGCCACCTTCACCACCTTGTACTTACCATCCTTAAAGAAGACGATAATATCATCGATATCAGAACAGTTGCACACAAACTCATCCTTACGCAGTGTGGTACCAATAAAGCCCTCTTCGTAGTTGACGTAGAGCTTTTCATTGGCCTCCACCACTTTGGTAGCCACAATGGTGTCGAAGCTGCGAATCTCTGTGCGTCGCGGGAACTCCTTGCCATATTTTTTCTGCAGGCTGGTAAACCAGTCAATGGTGTATTGCACCAGGCTGTTCAGGTTTTTCTTCACCTCTTTCACCTTCTCCTGAATCGCAGCGATGGTATCATTGGCCTTGTCGCTGTCGAAACGGGTGATGCGCACCATTTTAATATCAAGCAACTTCAGAATATCCTCTTCCGTTACCTCGCGGATAAAGTCTTTTTTGAATGGCTCAATGCGCTTATCGATATGTTTCACCACCCCTTCACGGGTAGAGCTCTCTTCAAACTCCTTATCTTTGTAAATGCGGTTTTCGATAAAAATCTTTTCGAGTGTTACGAAGAAAAGCTGCTCCAGCAACTCCGCCAGCTGAATCTCCAGCTCCTGACGCAGCAGGTCTTTGGTATTATCAGCGCTGATGCGCAGCAGCTCACTCACACCGATAAAGCGCGGTTTGTTATCATGAATCACACAGCAGTTAGGCGAAATACTTGCCTCACAGCCTGTGAAAGCATAGAGCGCATCGATGGTTTTATCGGAGGATGATCCGGGCGAAAGATGCACCAGAATCTCCACCTCTTCAGCCGTGTTGTCATCCACCTTCCGGATTTTAATTTTACCGGTTTCATTCGCTTTAATGATGCTGTCGATCAGGCGCGAGGTGTCAGTTCCGTAGGGAAGTTCGCGAATA
>CAYPPC010000128.1:0-8636 GCA_964412435.1 uncultured Paludibacter sp. | reverse complement strand
CTCAGCTCAATCAAACCATCGACTCCGTGTCTAAAATAGTGGCCATGCGGGGCGAAGAGCAGGCGCAGGAGATGATGCAATCACAGTTTCAGCCACTGAAGAGGGCTTTGATCCATTCAGAAATAATGGAAGAAGCGGAAGAGAGTGAAGATGGGGAACAAGCGGCTGAAGAACACAAGCAGACTGACAGGCTGATTAAAGAGGAGGCACCACCTGCAATGATACCTCTGAAGGGAGAGAAAGGAAGACTGAATGACACCCTGTTCCGCAATATGAGTCACGAGAAGATGACAACAGCCGTTTCCATAGCCAAACGCTCGGCCGGAGAGATGCGGGACAAAGTGGAGTTTAATCGGATCATGCTGAACGATCCCACCATGGTGGTACGTCGTCACCAGATTGAGTGGCATAAAAAATTTACGCTCTCTTTCGCCTGCCTGGTTTTCTTTTTTATTGGTGCACCACTGGGTGCCCTGATACGCAAAGGAGGACTAGGCTTTCCGATTGTAGTCTCAGTACTTCTGTTTGTTATTTACTACATCATTGACACAACAGGCTACAAAATGGCTCGCGAAGGGCTTTGGGCCGCTCACGAAGGGATGTGGCTAAGCTCGGCCGTGCTGTTCCCGCTGGGGATGTTCCTGACCTGGAAAGCGGTGACTGACGCCAGCATTTTCCGATCAGAAAATTACATTATATTAATGGATAAATTCCGAAAAAAACTAAAGAATATATTTACACACAAGGCAGACAAAGCGGAAAGCCGCGATGCTGCCGGGATATAATTTCATAGACATGAAAGACAAACTTGACAAAATCGAAGAAGCGATTGAAGACATTAAAAACGGGAAATTTGTAATCGTAGTGGACGATGAAGATCGTGAAAATGAAGGCGATTTCGTTTGTGCTGCAGAGAAGATTACCCCCGAGATGGTAAACTTTATGCTCAAGGAGGGGCGCGGGGTACTTTGTGCTACGCTGACCGAAGAGCGCTGCGATGAACTGGAGCTGGAGATGCAGACCGAAGCCAACACCTCCATTCACTCCACCCCATTCACCGTGAGTGTGGACAAACTGGAAGGCTGCACCACCGGAGTTTCCATCTGGGACAGAGCTGCCACGCTGCAGGCTCTTGCCGATTCGACTTCCACTCCCGAGACATTTGGCCGACCCGGCCATATTTTCCCGCTTCGCGCCAAGTCCAGAGGGGTGCTGCGCCGCGCCGGACACACCGAAGCTGCAGTTGATCTGGCACGACTCGCCGGCCTTTATCCTGCCGGAGCGCTAATCGAAATTATGAACGACGACGGCAGTATGGCCCGTCTGCCCGATCTATACAAAATTTCCGAGAAATTCGGTATCAAAATTATCTCCATTGCCGACCTGATTGCCTATCGCATTAAATCTGAATCACTTGTAGAGAAAGGCGTGGAGGTGGATATGCCAACGGCCTACGGTCACTTCAAACTAATTCCCTTCAAGCAACTCTCCAACGGTCTGGAGCATGTGGCACTGATCAAAGGCGAGTGGAAGCCAGACGAGCCGATACTGGTGCGGGTGCACTCCTCCTGCGTCACCGGAGATATTTTTGGATCGATGCGTTGCGAATGCGGCGAGCAGCTGCACAAAGCGATGGAGATGATCGAAGAAGAGGGCAAAGGCGTTCTGCTTTATATGAATCAGGAAGGGCGCGGCATTGGCCTGATGAATAAAATGAAGACTTATAAGCTTCAGGAGGAAGGATATGACACGGTGGATGCCAACCTGCACCTCGGTTTCAATGCTGACGAGCGCGACTACGGAGTTGGAGCGATGATTTTGCGTGAAATCGGAGTGGGCAAAATCCGGCTGATGACCAATAATCCCAAAAAACGCATCGGACTGGAGTCGTACGGACTCTCTATCGAGGAGAATATCCGGCTCGAAGTGAAGCCCAATAAGCACAACGAATTTTACATGAAAACCAAAAAGACCCGCATGGGTCACGACCTGAAATACACCAAAGAATAAGGATATGAAAATAGCAATGATTACCGGAGCCACTTCCGGTTTTGGACGCAGCATTGCTTTACGTGCTGCTCAAATGGGCTACAACACCATTATTACCGGCAGAAGAAAAGAACTGCTCGAATCACTGGCAGAAGAGATCAGTTCGCAATATGATGTAAAAGTACATATCAGTCCTTTCGATGTTCGCGATAATGCAGCCTGCACAGCCGCCGTAGAGGCCATTCCGGAGGAACTCAAAGCCATCGATTTGCTGGTAAACAACGCCGGACTGGCAGCCGGTGCCGCCTCTTTTGAAGAGAGCAGCCTGGATGACTTCGAACGAATGATTGACACCAACGTAAAAGGCTTATTATATATGACCAAGCTGATTACGCCCGGTATGATTGAGCGCAAAAGCGGAATGATTATCAATATCTCTTCCATCGCAGGCATTGAGGTTTACCCCGGCGGACATGTATATTGCGGCAGCAAACATGCAGTCAATGCGATTACCAAAGGCTTGCGGATTGACCTGGTAAAATACGGAATCCGTGTCAGCTCCATCTCACCCGGCATGGCTGAGACAGAGTTTGCCCTGGTGCGCTACCACGGTGATGCCGAAAAGGCGAAAAATGTTTACCGCGGTCTCGAACCTTTGCATGCCGATGATATTGCTGATGCTTTTGAATTTATTGCAGGCCGCCCGCCGCATGTAATGATTAATGACATTCAGATTAATCCTACACAGCAGGCAAACGCTTATATAGCGCACAGGAATGAGACTGAATAAGATATTTTCTTATATAATTCAAATAATTTAAAAAAATATCGTACTTTTGTTTTTTAATGAATTGTGCACCGGTGATATTTTGAACAAATTATCACACAACTATTGGATATATTATGAACTCACAAGACTCTTTGACAGACAAGGACAAGCTTAACGAACAAACACAAGCAGAAGAGACTCCCACGCCGCAGGCGGAAGAGACTGTTCAGGCAGAAGAAGTAACTTCAGAAACTCCGGAAGCCACGGAGGCGGCAGCAGAACCTGCCGCAGAAACAATCACCACCCCTGAGCCCGAGGCTGAAAAGGCCGAAGAAGTGGTGGAGGCCGGCCAGGCACCGGAAGCTGCTGTAAGTGAACCTGCCCCCGAAGCACCTGCACCGACTGCTGAAGAGGATGATATGCTTCAACCGGAAGAGGAGGATGCTGATGAAGATGAAGAGGACGAATCAAAAACTATCTCTTTGGCTGAACTGAGCAAAGAGGAGCTGATTGCACGCCTCCGGGAACTTCTTGAACTGGATGTGAATGAAGCCAGAGGAGAAGTTGAAAGCATCAAGCAACTTTTTTACAAAAGAAACAACGCTGAGATTGAAGCTCAGCGCGAAGCTTTTATTCAGGAAGGTGGTGCTGAGGAAGATTTCATCCCCCATCCGGGTGAGCTGGAAGATGAGTTCAAAAACCTATATAACGAATTTAAGGCGATCAGAGCCAAACACATGGCCGAGCTGGAAAAGGAGCGCGAAAGCAACCTGCTCCGTAAAAATCATATTATCGAGCAGATTAAACAGCTGACCGAAAGCAAAGAGGATGTTTCAGCCAATATCAACACTTTCCGTCAGTTGCAGCAGGAGTGGAAAAACACCGGTCCGGTGGCACCAGCTATGGCCAATGACCTGTGGCGCCGCTACAACCGGGAGCAGGAAGCTTTCTGGGATTTAATCAAAATCAATAATGAGCTGCGCGAATATGACTTCCGCAAAAACCTGGAGGCCAAAAATAAGCTGATTGAAAATGCTGAGGCACTTGATACTGAGGAGGATGTAATCTCTGCCTTCCGCCAATTGCAAAAGCTGCACGAAGAGTGGCACGAGCTGGGTCCGGTAGCACGCGAACTACGTGAAGAGATCTGGAGTAAATTCAAAGCCGCCTCTTCCGTAATCAACAAAAAGCATCAGTCTCATTTTGACGAAATCCGGGAGATTGAGAACAAAAACCTGGAGCGTAAAAATGAACTTTGCGAAAAATTGGAAGCTATTGATGTAAGCTCATTGAAAACATACCGCTCGTGGGATGATGCCACCAAAAACATCCTGGAACTGCAGGAGGAGTGGCGCACCATTGGTTTTGCACCCCGCAAACAGAATCAGAAAGTATTTGAGCGTTACCGGGCAGCCTGCGATCGCTTCTTTGCCTCCAAAGCAGAATTTTACAAGAACGTAAAAGCCGAAATGGCTGAAAACCTGGAGAAGAAAAAAGCGCTTTGCGAAAAAGCAGAAGCGATGAAAGAGAGTACCGACTGGAAAGCGACTACAGACGAATTTATCAAAATTCAGAAGGAGTGGAAAACCATCGGGCCGGTACAGAAAAAATACTCCGACGAGGTTTGGAAACGTTTTATTGGTGCCTGTGACTACTTTTTTGAGCAGCGCAACAAGAATGTTTCGGGTCGTCGCAGCGAGGAGCTGAAAAATATGGAGTTAAAAAAAGCGATTATTAAAAAAATAAAAGCTTTCAGCAAAAGCGACAATGTTTCCGAGTCACTGGCCAATCTGCGGGCACTCTCTGCCGAGTGGAACTCTGTGGGGCACGTTCCTTACAAAGAGAAGGATAAGATGTACAAAGCTTACCGCACTGCTCTGGATGAGAAGTTTGATGAACTTAATATTGATGTTTCTCAGCGCCGCATGGAGTCATTCCGCAGCAACCTGAAAGACATGAGCACCAAGGGCGAAAACAAGCTTTACCGTGAGCGCGACAAGCTGATGCGGGCTTATGAAAATCTGAAGTCTGAGATTGCCACTTATGAAAACAATATAGGATTCCTCAGCATATCATCCAAAAAAGGAGGCGGTATGCTTCAGGAGATGGAGCGTAAGATCAACTCCCTGAAAGAGGAGTGTAAGATGCTTGAAGATAAGATCAATCTGATTGATGAGCAACTCTGATAAAATCAAGCATAAAAAAACGAAAGAAGCACTTTTAGCATTAAAGGTGCTTCTTTCGTTTCAAGCTATATTATTGTCAGCTGACATCTATCTGTTTTATTATTCATCCCAAATATTTTCCCATTTGTTTTCGCATGAGACTCCTTGAAGAGGATTGTTAAAAGCTATATGCCTTGTTGTCGCTTCATCTGATAATCCTTCAAGCCAACGAAGATTTAGACCTGCCGGTGCTTTTAGATTCAACTCCTTTTCTCTAAGATATCCCTTTACGTAGTACTCGTGTGCCTGACGAGCAAGTTCAATAAACTGTTTTCGCGATAGAATGAAATAGCGGAACGACCAAGGTTGCTTTGAATTGTCTGCATAGACAAACACATAAGGTCCCATCACATTTTTTTCTAATGTATCATTCAGGCAATCTTCTATTGTAAATCCGATAGGAATATTCTTTTGAGTGCTAGTCTTTACCTGAACAAACGACACCATGGGCTTCCAAGATTGTTTATCCTTTTTAACGCACATTAGATCTATCGATTTATAATTTTTGATAGTGACATTAGCATTAAAAGCATCCCAGCCATGTTCCATAATTTTTGAAACAACATTGTTTTCTCCAATAGCACCTAAACGTGCTTTCTCTGATTGTTTTGATTTTTCTACTTTCATACGAAGATTTTTTATTATTTATATTAAGGTCGTATGGAGCACGCTATTTATCTTCATCTCTCTTGGATAAAGGTGCTACTAAACAGCTGTTTCATATCAATTTAACTATTATATATTCCCAACTTGATGCCAGCCAACCACTCCCAATCTTCTTGCTCGTAGCAGGGAGAAGCTTTCATCTTTGCCCGAAGAATTTTCTTATCCCTGTCAGATGGTTCTCCCCGCAAAGATAGCACGCCATCAAACCATCGATATACTTCATTAAGTTCAATATAAGGAGAAAGATTGAAAAAAACACTGCCTGCCTTGTAGTATTTCTGATTATGCAATTCGGGTGTTAAGTCAAAAGCGCAGTTGTCGAGAGGCAAAACATAATGAGGTGGCATGGCATCTGCCAGGGCATTAACCGTCTGAGCGGGGCTACTTCCATCATCACCTTTTACGGCAATAATATCACCCGTAAATATAGGTCGATGTGTGTTTGAATCCTTCATATTGGTTTGTATTCCGGCAAAAACGGCTTCAATCACAATATCCTTTCCCTTTACCATCGTTTGGCAGGCTACTCCCGGGCAGTCAATACTAAATGATTTCTCGCTTGAGATGGGCGCTTTCACACTTTGCTCCTGCAACCATTTCTCTACATGCTCATTTCGGAAAGGTGTATATTCGTCCTTTTGTTTAACAATGACATAAAGTCTATTTCCCCGGAAAAAGAAATCACCATATTGGGCATAATGAAATGTAGGTTCCTTTTCCAATAAGATATAGCGAATGCGAAGTTTAATATACTTGCCACGAGCGATAGTGCGCATCGCTATTGCAGCAATATCCTCTTCAGTCCATTCTTGCAATAGTTCAATGTCGGCTACAATGTGCTCATTGTTTATTGATTTAATTAATCGGTCGGGAATGCTTCGATTTACTCTCCAGTACCACTCCGCCATCACTTTCTCTCTTTCTGCAGATTCTTCAAAAGTTTTTCGAAGTGCATAACTTTTCAAGCGGTTGGGGTAATGGTCTTTGTTTTCTATCAGCCTCCAATACACTGAATTGCATTTTTCCTTGTCCGGCCAGTAGGTCTCATATTCATCGAGAAGCTTAGTAGCACTTTCTCTTTGATTGGGAATTCCCAGGCAATGACCAGTTACATCATCAAGCAACATTTCCAAAAGCGGAGCATTCGAGTTCATATAAGTGTCGTAGATGGAAATGCGCTCAAGACTGTCGACTAATTGTTCTTGTGAAAGATGAAATCTTTCACGGAATTCCTTGAAATCATTTAAGAACGTTATACCAATTTTCTTATGAACAATACGCGATTTCACTCCGGCAGCCATCTCTATCAGAAGCCTCCGCATTTTTTGTTCCACATCTGTAAGTTCTATTTTCTTTTTCATCGTTTCGATTGTTTTTTATAAAAGTAGCACTCGACCTGCTACAAAGTATGTCATACCAAGCGATTATTTTTTGAAATTTTGTCAGCGATGTAAGAAACTTGCTCTCTTAAACTTTGTGGAGCTAAGATTTCAAAGGAATTTAATTGTGAGAAAAGAAACTGAATAAAATCGAACGTGGGGCATAATTCTACTTCAAATATATTCGTGTCCACTTCTTTTTGCGAGGGGTGGATAGGCAAAGAGCGAATATAGGGCGCTTGTTCATCGGAAAACCTAAGACGAATCGTCTGCTTCTCCACACTATGTTCTTTTATAATACCAAAACAGTCGGCAAAATAATTGTCAATCGAAAAATCGTCAGCCAATTCAAAGAAGCAATCCGTTTGAATGCAATCTGTGATTCGATCGAGCGCATATATTTTCATCTTATCGTCGCTTCTACCTACTGTATACCAACGTTGCCTATACATTTTTAACCCATAAGGTTCTATAGTAACTGTATGCGGTATCGGGGAATAATCCGTGTGATATTCTATTGTTATTTTCAGGTTGACTTCCATCGCATCTAATATAGAAGTAAGAAAGCGTTTGCCATTAACCGGTACCGGCTCATACATTACACGGCTGCGCAACTTGAAGTTATTATGAAGAAGATTGTCCACAGCATAGGTATCAATCATCCACAAACGCACTTGGTCTGCCTCGAGTCTTTCATAATTAGATATGAAATAGCGATATGGCGGTGTCTTCTCACAGTCGATGATAATATCGAAAATCTCTTCAATCTGGGCTCGATGACGATGAAACATCCTCAAAGATAATTCGCTTCCATCATTTAAACCGCTTTTCATCCAAAGACGATTTATTTCTTTGTATGTTATATGTCCGTATCTCCGAATGATGTCAATCAGCCAAACGTATCGTGCTACAATATTTGCGGCCATTGTTATTCTATTTTATATTAGTAGTTTTCTATCTCCATTGTCTTCAAGCACTTTCATTTGCTGAATGGCTATCTGATTAAGTTTCATTAGTCGTTCACTTTGTGGAAGTCCTTGGTCTATAAATACGGCATTCAAGCCTGCCTGACTTTTAATTATGTCGAATTCGACATAATTAAAATCCGGATTATTCAACTTTTCCCAAATGCCAAAAATTCTATAGTATTCCTATTTCTCAGCCAATTAGCGAAGAAGAACTCTCCATCTTTTACCTTCATCCTATCTGTCAGACTGATATAATCATTATCATTTATTTAAGTGATAGTGACGGGCGTATCTTTTACTATGATTGTTTTGCTTTTTGCCATAATTTAGATTTTGTTACAAATGTACTATCTTTTATTCATATGGGTTGAATCAAACAGCAGGTTAATGACTCTAATCAAATGATTTACGCCTTTAATACAATGGTGAGATTGGCAACACAAGCTAAGTGACACAAAACCGGTCCAAAAGTGAGTTTTTTGTCCGCTTGTGTCGCTTTTTCTATTTTTTATTGGTGTTACGACTATATTACAGCTCTATGAATGAACGTAACCGATTGAAAATTAACAGTCGTAAAGTATGGAGAATCGAGTAGGAAAATAGGGATTATTTCCCTATTTGTCCTCTCACACCACCGTAC
>CAYPPC010000127.1:0-8667 GCA_964412435.1 uncultured Paludibacter sp. | reverse complement strand
TGCTCATTCTGTCAGCACCAACATAGAGCAGAAAATAAGGAAAGATACCCTCTTTCATCAATTGTGGTATAACTGAAGACATTTCGTCCACAGAAGTCATAGCATTAATCTTATTCAGGTCAGTCAGTACAGGCGCTATCCCATCATCATTTCGCTTAACACTATCCATAGCCTGATTATATAAATCACCGATTTTTTGAGCTATACTACCATTACTATGCTTTTTAGAAGCAATCTCCTGAATCAAACCTTTCAGTTGTTCTCGGTTATCTTCAGCCAGCTTATCAAAGCTTCCAAATCGGGCATATTCGGCAGTGATGGGATGCAGCTCCTGCCAGCCGGCTGTAGCAAAAGCATAGAAATCATCTCCTGGAACAAATGTTGTATCCAGATTTTCTGTGCGAATTCCGGCTGTTTCTTTCACCTGCTTACTGCAACTTGTAGTCATAAATAAATGGGCTAAAATAATTCCTGTTAATAGAAAAACAGACTTAAATTTGAACATAATAAATATCTTTTTATGGATTAAAAAATGAGATTAAGTAACTTGATTATCAGCTACAAATGTAGATAAAATAATCTATGAAAAGTACATTATTATACAATATTTTCAAGAAAACTAATTATTCTCCAGTGATGCATAATAAAGTTCGGCTGCCTGCTCCATAATCTCAAATAATTCATCTTTTGTAGCTGCTCTTAGCATAGCGATACGGGTCTCTTTGAAGTTGGGAATGCCTTTATAAGTGGGGCTGGCAGCCAAATGACGACGAGAGTGTAAGATACCCCGACGTTCATCCAACCATTCAATTGAATTGATTACCTGTTGTTTTAAAATATCTGATTGCTCTTCAAAACTTAGAACAGGCATTGATTCACCATGATCTAAATAATGACGTGCTTCAGCAAAAAGCCAGGGATGACCGATTGCAGCTCTGCCAATCATGACAGCATCTACACCATACCTGTTAAAGTACTCAGCAGCTTTTTCACCGGAGGTGATATCACCATTCCCAATAATAGGTATTTTCATTCTTGGGTTGTTTTTTACTTCACCAATCAGTGTCCAGTCTGCCTCTCCCCGGTACATCTGAGCTCTTGTTCTTCCATGAATTGTTAAAGCTGCAATACCTGTATCCTGTAGTTCCTCTGCCAAATCAACTATTATTTTACTGTTATCATCCCATCCCAGGCGCGTTTTAACGGTAACAGGCACTTTCACCGCTTTCACCACTTCGCGGGTAATTTCAAGCATAGTAGGAATATCACGCAACAGGCCGGCTCCGGCACCTTTGGTGGCCACCCTTTTCACCGGACAACCAAAATTAATATCAATGATATCCGGTGCGGCTGATTCAGAGATTTGGGCTGCTTCAACCATACTCTCAGCATCACGACCATAAAGTTGTATAGCTACCGGTCGCTCCTCATCATGCAAAGTTAACTTTTGAGTAGTTCGATTTACGCTACGAATAAGTGCATCCGCAGAAACAAACTCAGTATAAACCATATCAGCACCAAATCTCTTGCATAAAAGACGAAATGCAGGATCTGTAACATCTTCCATAGGTGCTAAAAAAAGAGGTTTATCCGGAAATTTTATATGAGCTATTTGCATAGGTTATTATAAATTATAATTATTGATTTAGATAGCCAGTTCTGAGTAACTAGCACTCTTCGTGAACTATACAAAAGTAGTAAAAAAACAGGGCGTTTACTAAATCATATAGACGCTTTACTGTTTAGTACAAATAATATAAACAAATGAATGATAAAATAGTTAGATACTGCGGATTGTGAGGGAAAGCTATCATTTATAAAAAGAAGCGGGAAAAGGGGTAAAAATTAGCTTGAATAAAGAGTAATGAATTTTCTCAAAAGCAAAACCCGGTCAATATTAACAGTAAACATTGTACTATGAAACTAAAAATAGGAATAAGTACGAGCAGTTATTATATTAAAACAAAAGCCTCCACCAAATGGTGAAGGCTTTTATAACTTGTATGAATTTTGTTAACTCATTTCCAGCATTTTATGAATAGATTTCACGGCTTTCAACCTTAAATCTTCTTCTACAATTATTTCCGGCTGTTCATCACGCAAGGCAAGGTATACCTTTTCCAGTGTATTCTTTTTCATGAATTCGCACTCATTGCAATGACAAGTTGAACTTTCAAACTCAGGTGGTACCGGGATAAATGTTTTATGCGGATTTTTTCTCTCCATCTGATGCAAAATTCCACTTTCAGTTACCACTAAAAACTTGTCCTTATCAGAACTACCGGTAAAATTAAGTAGTGCAGAGGTTGATCCTACGAAATCAGCCATATGCAGTATGACACTTTTACACTCCGGGTGAGCTATGATGGCAGCATCGGGGTTTTCACGCTTTAAATCAATCAGTTTTTGAACAGAAAACTGCTCATGAACATGGCAGGCACCATCCCAAAGTAACATGTCACGTCCGGTAATACTGTTGATATAATCACCCAGGTTTTTATCTGGACCAAAGATTAATTTGGCATCTTTCGGGAATTGATCAACAATTTTTTTAGCATTGGTAGAAGTAACCACCACATCAGTCAGAGCTTTAACAGCAGCAGTTGTGTTCACATAAGAAATAACCGTATGATTAGGATGCGCATTTACAAACTTTTCAAACTGATCGGCCGGGCAACTATCAGCAAGAGAGCAACCCGCTTCCATATCAGGAATCAACACTTTTTTCTGCGGTGAAAGAATCTTGGCTGTTTCACCCATAAAGTGAACACCAGCAAGCAGGATGATATCAGCATCCGTCTTCTCAGCCCATTGTGCTAAAGCCAGGCTATCACCTACCATATCAGCAACATCCTGAATATCAGATGTCTGATAGTAGTGTGCCATAACAATAGCATTCTTTTCCTTTTTAAGACGATTAATTTCGTCGATTAAAAACTCTTTGTTCATTTTCAGTCAGTTTTTATATTATCAGTAAAATAGTTCCATCGAAAAATTTTTGCTTATCCGGCTTTTCAACAAATGCATTATTATAAAAATATTCTTTTTAAAATTTTTAAAACTAAAATAATGATTATAATAGCCTGTTGATAGCGTTGATAAAAAAATCTTGTTTTATTTTGTTTTTTCGATATTAAATTCCGGACTATGAATTGTAAACAAATTAGATTTTACAAAAGTTCTAATTTTAAGCTTTTTATGTACTTTATAAACATCTTGTTGATAAGCTTTATGTTTGTAAAAATTACTTTGATCTACGTTCTTTTTTCTTTGAAATTCCGTTGAAATATGGGAGAAAATTTTTTCTAAATAATTTGCTTTTGATAATGCAGTATATCGATTACAAAAATTTCTTATAATTGCAAATTAAGATGTAATATTTCTTTCCAAACTAATTAAAATCTTATCAACAGCTTATCAATAAAAATTTATTTAATTACATATATCATTGATATTCATATATATAATTGATTGTATGTTTATAATAAGCAATGATTCAGTATCATAAGTGCAAACACTATTGCAATAAGCTTACCAAAATTAGAATAAAGCTGTATCAATCAATTTATTGTATAGCCTCAAAATCTTCATTTTATGCAAAATTACTCAAAAACAGATACATTCCCTCAAAGTTTTTGTTTTTATAAGATGCTTAGGCACAAATTTTGTCTTTTGATTAGCTATAACCCATAATTATAGGAAGAAATGAAAAAAATAACAAGAATTTTAATGACTGTTGCCGTTGGATTTGTATTAACAGCCTGTGGTGTGAGTCAATCAAGTGTAAAAACAGCAGAAGAAATGGCACAGTTTAATGAAAAAATTGAGGCCGGTAATTTCATTTTTCAAACATCCCATGTGATCCCTACCGGCAGATTTCAACCACGTTTACTATCGTCAGTTTATGAAGTAAAAGTTAGGAATGATACTGTTTATTCTTATCTCCCCTATTTTGGAACTGCCTACACAGCGCAAATTGGTAGCAATGAGTCACCGCTGATTTTTGAAAGTACTCAATTTAAGTATTCTGTTTCAGAAGGTAAAAAACCGGGAAGTAATAAAGAGGTTAAAATTGAATTTTCTGATACCCCCTACCCTGTTGTGTATTATTTTACTTTCTGGGATACAGGTAAAGCAGATTTAAGAGTATCAGATATGTCAAGAGCACCCATCTCTTTCCACGGCGAAATAAAAGAGTAATTTTTAGTTCTATTTAAGTGAGAACTTCAAACAGGATAGTTATTACCACTCTAATATATTAAATAAATTTAAATTATATAAGACTTATAAAGAAAATAACAACAAATATAAGTATGTTTGGAGTTTAAACATAAAAAGTAAAGAAAAACTATGAAAAAATTGTACTTTTGGTTATCGGTAACATGCATGTTGTTATTGAGTATAAGTCAAATTAATGCACAGGTTAATGGTCCGGCAGTTGATCCGATTGTATCGACAGCTGAAAATCCTGTATGGTATTTTATTGAATCAGCCTCTGATGGTTCAGATTCATTCAACAATTTCACTGGTGATTTTCGCGGTAATGTGATGATATCACCTACCTCCCCAGCGAAGATTATGCACAATACGTTGAGCACAGCCACCACAACAGATCACGCCAAATGGCAGTTGGTATCGATTAGTGGTAATGTTTATCTTAAAAACAAAGGAACCGGAATGTTTATGACCGGCTCGCACAGTGTGGGGAGTTCAACATCCACCAATATCTTCAGATATGAGGTTACAGCAGGTAAACAGTATCGGGTTAAAACAGATGATGCGGGAGTCAGTTATACCAATACCTGGCAAAATAATTTGTGTGACCGCTTAAATATTACCCATAAAGAGAATGGACTGACGGCCTGGTATTTTATTGAAGCTGATAATCTGGATGATTCCAGTGAGTTGGGTCTGGCAATTCTTTCTGCTCAGGCTCTAATTCTCAATAATAAAATTGGAAATAATCCGGGTCAGATTTCGGAAGAGGCAAAAAATCTGTTTCAGGCAGTGATTGATGCAGCTATTCTTGTAAGAGATAATGAAAATGCTACCGAATCAGAGATTGATGCTGCTATAGCCTCAATCAATGCAGCAAAAGATATCTTTTTAGAATCTAAAAATCCTATTAAGGTAAGTACAAATGATGATGTAACTTGGTATTATATCGTTTCTGCTCACACAGGTTATGCTAAAGATAAAGTGCTTATCAATCAAAATAATCAAGCCGGAACTTCTATTCTGTTTGGAGATAAATTATTAGATCCTAACAGATTATGGAAGTTTGTCGATGCCGGCAACGGAAAATTAGCAATCCAGAATATGGCTTCATCACTCTATATTTCAGCCAATCCCCGCAACAGCGGAACATCAGCTAATCCTGTTGGATTTAATGTTATCTGGCTGAATGTAGCGGATCAGCTGTTGATGAAAGCAGACGGTCAGGATTACCTGCACGCGCAGCAGGCAGGTACAATTTTGGTAACCTGGGGAACCAGCGATGCCGGTTCTGCTTCTGCCTGGCGATTGGAAGAACTTTCGGGTGAGGATGCAACAAGTCCTATGGAGATATCTTCCGTATCAATTAATCAGGGAATTTATACCACTACCGGAATTGGTAACAAGGACCACGGAATTGCTTATTTATCTATTAATACTGCCGGTTTAATTGGCGATGTGAAGTTAAACTCGATAAGAATGGACTTCCTGGGTACCAATAATGTAAATGCCATTGAGAAAATTAAAATTTACAACACCGGTTCATCCAATCGCCTTGATGCCACAGAACATACCCTGATTGGTGAGTTTAATAGACCGACTGGGCCTACTAATGCACTAAATCTGGAGTTTAGTACGCCTGTGGCGCTGGCATCAGGAATTAATAATCTTTATATTGCAGTGGATGTATCAGAAGATGCCAATGAAGGTGATTTATTAAAAACCAGAGTAGCGTCTGTTAATTATGATAGTGGAACTGAAAGTGGTAAATTATTTGATCTGCCGGTTAAAGCCATTGAGCACGCTTCTATTATATACTTAAAAAGAAGTGTAGTTCTGCAACCCGGTGATTACGGTTCAGTGAGTTATCGCATTCCGGCAATTATCACAGCAGACGACGGTGCTCTGGTTGCGATTACCGATAAGCGTAAATATAACGACGTGGATTTACCACAAGATATTGATATTTTGGCACAGCGCAGTACTGATGGCGGCAGAACCTGGTCGGAACCGGTAACCATAGCATTGGGTACAGGATACGGTAAAGGATTTGGTGATGCAGCTTTAATTAAAACAAACAGTGGAAAACTGGTAGCCTTGTATGTAGGTGGTGTTGGCCTTTGGGGTGCTACATCAACAAATCCACTACGCCATTATATGAGTACAAGTGATGACCACGGTTTAACCTGGACTGCTCCTCATGACATTACACCTCAGCTTTATGGCTTTGAAAGCACTCACCCAATACGTAAAAACTGGCAATCTTCTTTCTTCGGATCGGGTAGAGGGCTAACTCTTCGTGATGGTCGTATTATGGCTGTAATTGCTGTGATTGAACCAGGTATGGGCGGCTTGCAAAACTATGCTGTTTATTCGGATGATGAAGGGGAAACCTGGAATGTTTCTGAGCGTGCTATAGTTGGTGGTGATGAAGCTAAAGTGGTTGAGTTAAATGATGGAACTGTATTGATGAGTAGCCGTCAAGGCGGAAACCGACTTTGGGCCAAATCATCTGACAGAGGCGAGACCTGGGGCTCAAAAAATACATGGAGCGATATTTGGGGTAATGCCTGCGATGCGGATATCATTCGCTACACATCAACCATTGATGGTTATGATAAAAACAGATTACTGCATACCTTACCCAATGATAATCAGCGTAAGAACCTGACTATGTGGATCAGTTACGATGAAGGAACAAGCTGGGGAACTAAAAAAACACTTTGTCCGGGCACATCAGCTTACTCATCAATTACGATATTGCCGGATGGAACCATCGGTGTTTATTTTGAAGAGGACGGAAGCAAGCCATATACAATGACCTTTATTAATTTCTCACTGGAGTGGCTCACTTCAGGTGCAGACAACTATGTGCCGGCTACTCAGAACTCTGTATCAACCCATAAAGAGGATGCTAAAAAGATAATAGTTGTTGATGGCAGAATAAGTATTGATGGCTATGAAGATGACTTTCGGGTTTTTAATATTTCCGGGGTTGAGATGAATTCTAAAAGTAAACTCTCGTCAGGTGTGTATCTGGTAAATGTCGGGAAGCATACCTACAAAGTAAATGTAAAGTAAACAGAAAGAACCAGAATGGTTTGATTATAACAAGAAATCGCAGTTGTTTATACAAATATAAAAGAAAAACTACTGCTTTAGTTATTCTCTTGTGTTAAAGGGATATATAAAAAATACCGGTAATTGCCGGTATTTTTTTATTAGGAGGCATATATTAAAATAATTTATCAATATTTATTGCATAATTAAAACATTGTCGTTATCTTTGTAATCTAAATAAAAACTACAAGATAAATTAAATCAGATCTTTATGAGAAAAATTTTTACGATTTTATCAATTGTTTTAGGATTCAATTTCCTTTTCGCTCAAACAGGCGAATTTATTGAATTTAATGGTGTAGATCAGTACATGAAAATTGCTAACCATGACGATTTTAATGTTACTACATCAGAAAGCTTCACCGTTGCAATGTGGGTGAATATGGCAGAGCTGAAACCGGGTTACAATGCCCGTTTTGTCTCTAAACGTAGTCAGGCTACTGATTTGGCTAACAAATCAGGATGGGAACTTTGGGGAGGTAACTCTGTTGCTCAGTTTTGTGCAGTGAATAGCCCTAACGCAGCAGGAAACCATGACAACTCGGTGAGTGTATTTGCAACCGATGCAACTGCAGGTGCCAATGTATGGGTTCACTTTGCTTTAGTAGTTGACCGCCAGGGCGGTAAAATGTATGAATATCTGAATGGTGTTGAAAAAGCCAGTTCAGGAACTAAAAACATCGCTCCCTGGGCAGTTAGCAACCCCTATGATGTATTTGTTGGTGCCGGTATCACTGGAACCTATCCGGTTCAAAACACTATTCAGCATTTTAAAGGTAAAATTGCTGATTTGCGTTTTTACAAAAAAGCACTATCTCCCTCCGATATTGTTGCTGAAATGACAGCAGAAGTAACAGCAGAAACACCCGGACTGGTGGCAGCCTATGATTTTAATGGTATCACCGGAGCAATTGTACCAGATATTACCGGTAATCACCCCGGCACGCTGTATAACTTCCCGGTGGTTGGTCCGGTAGAGATTATCTCCTCTTCTGTTTTACAGGATAAAAACTTCACAGGACGCGGAAATAAAAATGAAGTGCTTTTGAAAGCTGTGATCAATACGAGCGGTATGACATCGGCAGACATTTCAGAAATTAAGATGAGCCTGGAAGGTACCAGTGATTTAGCAAGCATTGATAATGTTAAAGTTTATACTACCGGTACTATTAATAAATTTGACTCTCGTAACCCGGATGCAACACTGTTAGGCAGTGCGTCAGCTGCAGAAGGAGAGATTACAGTAGAGACAGATGGTAAACTGGTAGCAGGAACCAACTATATTTGGATTACTGTGGATGTAGCAGAAACAGCAGTTGAAGGATCAGCAGT
>CAYPPC010000126.1:0-8684 GCA_964412435.1 uncultured Paludibacter sp. | reverse complement strand
CATAGTGGTGGTTTATAATTACCGAAATATGAGGAAACAAAGTTACTGATTACAACATATAAACTATGGATATAACTGATTTATTGAAAGGCCCCATTGGAAATATCTTAATTGATAATGTTGCTGGGCAATTTGGATTGAATAAAAAAGAAGCCGGATCAGCTGTTTCAACAGCTGTCCCTGTAATACTGGGAGGCTTAAACCGTAATGCAAAATCTGAAAAAGGTGCTGCGAGCCTCAGCAAAGCGCTGGAAAGTAAACATGATGGTGGTTTACTTGACAATCTGGGCAGTCTGCTGAGTGGCAGTGGTTTGGGCGATTTGCAGAAAGATGGCGGAGGTATTTTAGGACACGTATTTGGTGATAAAACCAATGCTGTTCAAGCTGCAGCTGCTAAACAAGCCGGTATCAGCACGGACAAAATGGCCGGTATTTTCACCATGCTTGCCCCTATTGTAATGGCCTATCTTGGAAAACAGAAAAAGAGCGGTCAGGTAAGCGCCGGCGGACTTGGAGATCTGCTGGGAGGCCTTCTGGGTGGTGGATCACAGAAAAGCTCAGGTGGTCTGGGTGATCTCCTGGGAGGTTTACTTGGAGGAGGAGGCAGTAAATCACAATCTTCTATGGTGGACAGTCTGCTCGATATGGTGCTGAAAAAGAAATAAGCCGGTACTTGCGATATTAAAAAAGAGGTTATCTGATTAGCTTTCAGATAACCTCTTTTACATTTATGTACTAATCAACTAAATGTGAAATGATAATTTCAACTGACCGTTTGGACCAAAAATCGGACTGTTCCCGATATTGTCCAGCTTAAAATTAAAGCTGTTTGATGATCCTTTTCTAACTTCAGTTTTGATACCTGCACTGGATAAATCCCAGGATTCAAGTTTTTGTGAGCTTCTGCCTTGAATCATAATCTCAGGTCCCCAGCCAAGTTCTCCTGAGATAGAGATTTTTGGTAAAATGAAGTACTCGATACCTGCAAAAGCTCTGGCACCTAAACCAAACTTCATACCTTCTTTTTCATTTGCTAAACGATTCCGCATAGGATTATCATTGGATAGTACATTTCCATAGGAATAAGAGGTTTTCTCTGTGCCAAAGGATAAACCTCCTTCAACACCATACAAGCCAAACAAACGACCGTATCCTCTTCGTTTTTCAATACCCATGGAAAAGCCCAGATTAAATCCGGAATCTGTTTTCTTGTTTTTTACAAAAGTTTCAGGGGAGGTAGTCGGTATAGCCGGAACTTCTGTCGAAACTGAGCTTGACCCGATGTTTAATGCAACACCCAGGCGGTAAGCCATATTGTCTTCTACAAAATATTTTGCTGTAATTGTTTGATTGGGAGACTGCAAATTTAATTGTGGCGACACATTTAATCCATCGCCACCGATAAAATTACCCAGATAATTCAAAAATGGAACAGCATCAATGCTGATAGCCCAGTCACCCGCTTCCGGTGTAATTTTTACAGGAGCTTTAGAAATAACAGAGGGTTGCTCAAACGTAGAAATTACAGTAGGCTGATCTGAGGCAGAAGTTACAACCTGCGCATTCATTGAAACTGCAAAAAAAATCATTAATAAAAATGATGAATAGAATTTCTTCATAAATTGTTTTTTGTTTTGTTAATAATATATAGATTAAAAATTTCACGATTTCAAAGCCTGCAACTTATACAAAAATAAGTATCAGAATCTGAGCCATCAATACCCGCAAAAACATAGTAAGCGGATAAACAGTAGAGTAGGCTACAGCAGGCTGATCATTCACAGCAACTGTGCTGGAGTAGGCCAGAGCAGGGGGATCTGTGGTACTTCCGGCCATCATTCCCATTAAAGTATAGTAATTCAGCTTTCCTACTTTCCGGGCGATCGTACCCATAATTAGGAGAGGAATCATAGTAATTCCCAATCCGAGTCCAATCCAGAGCAGACCATCACTGGTAAATACAGTCTCAACAAACTGACCTCCGGCCTGTAGCCCGACACTGGCGAGAAAGAGGGTAATACCAATCTCCCGAATCATCAGGTTTGCACTCAGCGTAGTATAAGTAATCAGCTTCATCTTATAACCAAAACGGCCAATAAGAATAGCAATAATCAGCGGACCGCCGGCCAGTCCCAGTTTTACAGGCATCGGCATTCCCGGGAAGTAGACCGGAATACTTCCAAAAATAATACCCAAAAAGATACCTACAAATATGGTAATAATGGGCGGCTCATTCAGTTTCTTAAGCGCATTACCCAATACAGACTCCACCTTCTCAATAGCCTCCAACTCGCCTACCACCATCACCCGATCACCTACCTGCAATGCCAGGTTGGGTTGTGCCAACAGGTCGATACCTGAGCGGTTAACCCGCGTAACGTTAACACCGTAGTTGGTACGCAAGCGAAGAGATCCCAAAGTTTTACCATTAATATTACTTTGTGTAATTACAATCCTGCGTGAAACCAGCTTCTCTTCCGAAAGTTTCCAGTTAATTTCTGCAATTTCTCCCAGGAATGCAACAATAGACTCATTATCCGCATGTGATGTAACCACATAAAGCACATCATTCAGATGAATGGTGGTGTCGAGTTTAGGGATAATAAAATCTCCGTCACGATAAATCCGGGAAACAACAAATTCACGTCCAACCAGTGAACTAAGTTTCTGAAGAGATTTGTTGTCAAGCGCTTTGTTGGTAACCTTCACAGTCATCCCCTCCGGTGCTTCCTGAACACTTGACTCATCTGTATCACTCTCTCTGGCCTCTTTCTCCAGATTAATTTTGAAAAAGACACGTATCATAATAATGGAGGTAATAATACCCACAACTGCCAGCGGATAGGCCACAGCATAACCCAATGCAATTTGTGGAATCTCACTGATCTGTCCTGCTTCAAATGCTTGTCTGAGCGCCTCCTGAGCGGCTCCAAGTCCCGGGGTATTAGTCACAGCACCCGACATGATTCCCACCATCATGGGCATGCTGACACGTCCGTTTAATATAAAATAGAAAGCAACTGTGGTTAGTACTCCTAAAAGAACAATTCCGGCAGCGTACATATTAAGTTTGATACCCCCCTCTTTGAATGAGGAGAAAAAACCGGGACCAACCTGCAGTCCGATAGAAAATACAAACAGAATCAGACCAAACTCCTTGATAAAGTCGGCCAGCTCATGATCCACCATAAAACCAAAGTGACTCACTGCAATTCCTGCAAAAAGCACAAAGGTGGCACCCAATGAAATGCCAAAAAACTTGATTTTACCCAGTAGAAGTCCGATAAAAATTACAAATGAGTAGATCAGAATAGTATGTGCTATTCCGTCATTAAACAGTAAACTTGTTAGCCATTCCATAATTAATTGATAATTTGATTGCCAAATTCTTAAATCGAGCACAAAAGTACAAAATACTCAACATGTAAACAAATATTAAAGCTTTTCAGAACAGGAACATTCTCAATAGCTATATAAATAAAAACTGTTTGCATAATTAATCATTTCCGGTGCTATTTTTCAAATATATCTGGCATTATTTACTAATTCAAATTATTTCTTGTAAATTTGTGCTTATTTTAAAACATATACCTTTGCAGTGAAAACCGAACTATCCATATTTTTAAGCTTTGCTGCAGTAGATTCTGAATTATATGAGTAAAAAACCACAAAAAGTATTATTTATTGACCGGGACGGCACTATGATTGTGGAACCGCCCGTAACCTATCAGGTGGATACACTGGAGCAACTTGAATTTCTTCCTCATGCTATAAAAAATATGGCCTTTATCAGAAAAAACCTTGATTTTGAGTGGGCCATGGTGACCAATCAGGATGGTTTGGGTACTCCAGGCTATCCCCAGGAGAATTTTGACCGCGTGCAGCATAAGATGCTTCAGATTCTTGCCGGTGAAGGAGTTAGTTTTGATCAGATATATATCGATAAATCTTTTCCCGAAGAGAACCTTCCCAGTCGAAAACCGGGTATCGGTTTGTTGCAATCTTACTTTAATAATGATGACTATGACCTCCCCGGGTCTTTTGTATTAGGGGACCGCCTGACGGATGTGGAATTAGCTAAAAACTTAGGTTGTAAAGCTATATATATCAATGACAACAAAGAGGAACTTGAAAGTAGTGGTTTAGCTGAATATTGTGCCTTGCAAACTACCAGCTGGGACGAAATTTCAGAGTTTCTTTTTGCCGGTGAGCGCACTGCCCGGATTGAGAGAAAAACCAATGAAACAGAGATTTTAATCGAATTAAATCTGGATGGAAACGGCACTACTGAAATTGATACCGGATTGAAATTTTTTGATCATATGCTCGATCAGATCGGACGTCACTCCGGCTGCGATTTAAAGATAATCACCAAAGGCGACCTGGAAGTGGATGAACACCACACCATTGAAGATACCGGAATTGCTTTGGGAGAAGCTCTCTTAAAGGCGTTAGGGGATAAAAGAGGCATTGAACGTTACGGTTTCACATTACCGATGGATGATTGTCTATGCTCTGTGGCACTTGATTTTGGAGGCCGCGCCTGGTTGATGTACGATGTGGAGTTGAAGCGCGAATATGTAGGCGACTTCCCCACAGAAATGATGATGCATTTCTTCAAATCACTCAGTGATGCAGCACGCATGAACCTGAATATCAAAGCTGAAGGAGACAATGAGCACCATAAAATCGAAGGTGTGTTCAAAGCTTTTGCAAGAGCTGTTAAAATGGCTAAGAAAAGAGATATATATAATTATCAGCTACCCAGCACCAAAGGTCTATTATAAAAGCGATGAAACAAAACAAATACACCCGCACTATAAGGACACTATTCCTTAGTTTGGTTTTAATGATTGGTTTTTCGGCGGCAGCACAGGAAAATCAACCCGGAAAACCGCGCCTGCTGGTCGGAATTAAAATTGATGGTTTAAAAACGGAGCGTCTGAACCAGTGGTCCAAAAGCTTTTCCGTTGGCGGATTTAGAAAAATGACTGCTGAGGGACTCTATTTTGACAATGTGCTTCATCCCATTGTTTCATCTGGCAATAGCGCTGACATAGCCACCATAATGAGTGGCACCTATCCGTTTTATCATGGTGTAAGCAGTAATCACTATTTTGACCGGAAAGAGAGAATGGTTCGCTCCGTTTTATATGACAGCAACCAGACCGGCATAGGCACGCCTGAGAAATACTCTGCTCACAATCTGCTTGTTTCCACGCTGACTGATGAAATGCTGATGCACTGGCCCGAAGCACGTGCACATAGTGTGGCTGTAGACGCAGCATCTGCTATTATGCTGGGCGGACACGCTGCCAACTCTGTTTCATGGATTGACAAACAGGCAAAACGCTGGGTTACAACGGGATATTATACACGTGGTTTAAATCGTTGGGCCGACCTTATGAATGTTGGCGGCAGTTTCAAAAAGAATCAGTCAGATAACAGTCTTGTTACAGAGCTGGCCCTTTCACTGATAGACAAAGAGCAATTAGGGATGAGTCTCAGGCATACAGATGCTGTTTTTATTCAATATTCTCTTCTTGCGGATAACAAATTCAACACAAACAACGGAAAGTCTGAGCAGGATAGATATTTTGATTTAGATAACAATTTGCAGCAACTCTTCTATGCCATTGATCATAAATATGGAACCCACAATGTCATTTATTTTATCATAGGAGGTACTTCAGATTTCCACGCACCTGAAGAGTTGGGCAGAAACTTTGTTCCGGCCGGTTATTTTAACGCTGAAAAAGCACTGGCACTTTTAAATACATATCTCATGGCAATTTACGGTCATGAAAAGTGGGTGTTGGGTTACTATGGCAAAAACCTCTATCTCAACAAAGCTAAGTTTGAGGAGAAAAAGATCAACTTTGCAGAAGTTTCTGCTCAAATTGCCGAGTTCCTCGGCGAATTTGAAGGAGTGCACTCAGCTTATACCGCTGATGAGATCAGAGCTTTTTCAGGAAATAAAAATGACATTCGATCTAAACTTCAAAATTCATTCTTTAAAAAAGTGTCTGGTGATGTTGTTCTTGCCTTGAAACCAGGCTGGCTTGAGGTGGATAACGAGGGTAGGATGGTGGATGAAACTAACCGACCGCACCCCAAAATGATCTTTTACTTACTCGGTAAAGGCGTTAATCAGGGAGGAACCGTAAAAAAACAATTTGAATCAGTAGATATTGCACCTACATTAACTTATTTACTCGGCATTCCTGAGCCCAGCGCCTCTGTAGGCAAGGTAATGGAATGGTAGGTTAATTTTTATTGATTTTCACAAGCTTATTCATGAAATTTTGACTAATTTTGAAGTCGAATTTTTATGCTGTTAATATTTGATTGAAACACACACTATTATAAAAGCTTAAATCATATTTTATCATGATCTACAATTTCGACGAAATTATCGACAGAAGTAACACAGGTGCTATTAAAATTGAAATGTGCGAGAAAATTTTTGGAACTCGTGAGGTGTTGCCTCTTTGGGTTGCCGATATGGATTTCCGCACACCGCAATTTATCCTCGATGCCATCACCGATCGTACTAACCACCCGATTATGGGCTATTCTATGCCCTGTGAATCCTACTTTCAGAGTGTTCTCGACTGGATTGAGTATCACCACAACTGGAAAGTGAAGCGTGATCACATCGGCTTTTTACCCGGTATTGTGCCCGGACTGGCATTTGCCATGAACGCATTTTCACAGGTAAATGATGAGATTATTATCCAGCCTCCGGTATATCCGCCCTTCTCAAGCGTACCCAACAAAAACAACAGAAAGATCGTTTATAATCCACTGAAAATTGTCAACGGACAGTTTGAAATGGACTTCGAAGATCTGGAGCGCAAAATTACAGGACGCACCCGTTTGATGATTCTTTGTAACCCGCATAACCCGGGTGGACGCATCTGGGACAAAGAGAGCATGCAGCGTTTGGCAGAAATCTGCTATAAGCATGGTATCCTGGTAATTTCAGATGAAATTCACTCTGATATGGCTCTTCCGGGGGAGAAACATATTCCATTTGCTACAGTTTCTGAGTTGGCAGCTCAAAATAGCATTACCTATATGGCTCCAAGCAAAACCTTCAACATGGCAGGTTTAATCAGTTCCTCATACATTATTCCTAATGACGAAATTCGTAAGAAGTTTGTTGAGTTTTTAGAGAATTCTGAGCTGGCAAAAGGTAACATTTTTGCTTATGTCGCAGCCCAGTCCGCTTATACTAATGGTAAAGAGTGGTTAGACCAAATGATTGACTACGTGCAAGGTAACATTGATTATGTAGTTGACTATCTGAAAAATAAAATACCGCAGGTGAAGCCTATGGTTCCGCAGGCATCCTTCCTGATATGGCTCGACTGCAACGATTTAAATATGGACACTGACGAGCTGCAGGACTTTATGGTTTATAAAGCCAAATTGGGCTTAAACAAAGGAACTACTTTCGGACCGGGTGGAGAGCGTCACTTAAGACTAAATGTAGGCTGCCCGCGAAGCGTTCTGGAAGAAGCAATGCGCAGATTGAAGAAAGCAGTTGACGAATTATAATATAAATCAGCAATATGGAGGTGAAAATTGAGCAAAGTTGGAAAACCCGTCTTCAGAATGAGTTTAACAAACCCTACTTCAAGGAGTTAACCGACTTTGTTCGTCAGGAGTATAAAACAAAGACCATTTATCCGCCCGCATCATTAATTTTTAATGCTCTGGACAGTTGTCCTTTTGAAGATGTAAAGGTAGTGATTATAGGGCAGGACCCTTACCACGGACCCGGACAAGCGCACGGTCTTTCATTTTCTGTTCCTGACGGAATACCTCAACCTCCCAGTCTGATCAATATTTTCAAAGAGATTAGCCGAAGTCTGGATAAACCCATTCCGGCTTCAGGTAATCTCACCGTCTGGGTGAAACAAGGTGTTCTTTTGCTCAATGCCACATTAACGGTAGTTGCGCGTGAGGCTGGCTCGCACCAGGGTCGGGGTTGGGAGCAGTTTACCGATGAAGTAATCAGACTGCTTGCCGAAGAGAAAGAGAATTTGGTTTTTATTTTGTGGGGCAATTACGCCAAACAAAAAGGAGGGAAAATTGATGCGAACAGACATCTGGTTCTCTCTTCAGTTCACCCTTCGCCGCTTTCGGCGCATAGGGGTTTTATAGGAAATGATCATTTCCTAAAAACCAACGAATACCTGACAAAACATGGTAAAACAGCGATTAACTGGTAGTTTTAGTGCATAAGAGTCTGGTTTTAATTTAGAAAAACATATTCTTTAGCAGACAAAAACAGATAAGTTGAATTTTAAGAGATAATTACTATGAAATGGTTGAACAGAAATGACGATGAGTCACATTATGAAGACAGAAGAGGCAGAAGTGTCGGTCGAAAAACAGCTATAGGCGGAGGATTGGGTGCTATCATTCTTTTCGCACTGTATATGTTTACCGGACAGGACTTCTCACCGCTGCTCGACACATTTGGCGGACAGCTTGGAGGAGGTGATCAAACAGAGGTTGTTGATCAGTCACGTATGCATGAAAATGAAGATCTGAAAGTATTTTCACTCGGTGTTTTCAACAGCTGCAACGACGTATGGGAGGAGATCTTCCGAAAAGAACTTGGCAGACAATACAAAAAGCCTGTGTTTGTAACTTATACAGACCACACTTAT
>CAYPPC010000125.1:4213-8769 GCA_964412435.1 uncultured Paludibacter sp. | reverse complement strand
CATTTCGCCCAGCAGTTCGGCAATCACTTTATGCACCACCCCATGACTACAGCCGGGGCAATAGTGCATGGTCACGTCATTCATCAAATCCGGTTTTTTGTAAACCAGGTTTTTTGGATCTATAATTTGTATTGACATTTTATTCCAGTTTTTTATTTAACAAGTTTTTCTTTGAGCGCATCCAGCACCTCATCCGGAGAAATAACCACGCCACCCATGCGGCCGTAGAATTCTACCGGCACCTCGCCGTTCACAGCCAGACGCACATCTTCCACCATCTGACCTGCACTCATCTCTACTGTGAGCATACCTTTCACCTGTTTGGCTCTGTTCTTAATAGCATCTACGGGGAATGGGTAGAGCGTAATCGGACGCAGCACACCCACTTTCAGACCCTGTTCGCGGGCCATCTCTGCAGCTTTCTGACCAATGCGTGCACTGATTCCAAAACCTACAATAATATAGTCGGCATCATCACACATAATCTCTTCAAAGCGCACCTCGTTGGCTTCCACTTCACGATACTTCGACTGCAGTCGCAGGTTGATCTCTTCCATCTCCTCTGCCTGAAGTGCCAGAGAGGTAATCACATTCGGTTTGCGATCAGGACGCCAGCCCATAGTTCCCCATGGATTCTGCTCCCGGATCTCCTCTTCAGTCCATCTGGGACGATAAGGGGGCAATACCACTTTTTCCATCATCTGACCAATAACACCGTCGGCCAGTACCACACACATCATTCTGTACTTAAAAGCCAGATCAAAGGCCATCACCGTAAAGTCGGCCATCTCCTGCACTGTGGAAGGTGCCAGAGTAATCACTTTATAGTCACCATGACCACCACCTTTTACAATCTGGAAGTAATCAGCCTGGCTCGGCTGAATGGTTCCCAGTCCGGGACCGCCACGCATCACATCTACCACCACACAAGGCAGTTCCGCCCCGGCAATGTAAGAAAAGCCTTCAAGCATCAGACTCACACCCGGGCTCGATGATGAGGTCATTGCACGCTTACCGCAACCTGCAGCACCGTACACCATATTAATTGATGATGTCTCACTCTCTGCCTGAAGCACCACCATACCGGTAGTTTCCCAGGGTCTCAGATCCATCAATGTTTCCATTATTTCAGATTGGGGTGTAATGGGATAACCAAAATACCCGTCACAACCGGCACGAATGGCTGCATGAGCCACAGCTTCGTTGCCTTTCATTAAAATTACTTCTTCTTGTGCCATATTCTTCTCTCTCTTTTTAAAGAGTTCTTTTTATTTAATAATTTAACTGTATAAACTGAATGAAGTTTTAATCTACTCTGACACGGTACACCGTGATACAGGCATCAGGACAAACCAGCGCACAGGTAGTACAGCCGGTACACTGATCGGGATACTCCATGTATGAATAGTTATAACCTTTTGAATTCGCCTCTTTATTCAACCTCAAAACATCCTCAGGACAGGCGACCACACAAAGATTGCATCCTTTGCAACGCTCTGTGTTAACAATAATTGCACCTTTTAACTTAGCCATTTCTTTTTGATTTTTAATTATTTTATCTCTTGCAAATGTAAACAAAATATCAGTACGATATACTGTTTTATACTCTTTTATATTAAATTATCGCATGTTGCAGCCGAAATATTTGTCATAATGTCAAAATCCGGTTTATTTCGACTGATAATAAAGCCACCCCAAAAAGTCAGGGTAAGCAAAAGCCGGTGTCCAGCTGTCATGACCCACTCCGGCAAACTCAATATACTCAACCCGTCTCGAACCCCTTGCTTTCAGCTCAATATGCGCGTTGCGCGAAAACTCACGCGACACCACCGGATCGGCTCCACCGTGAAAAATACGTATCGGCATTTTTTTTACTTTTTTCAGACGGCTTGTTTCTACGCCTCCACAAATGGGTATAGCGGCAGCAAAATAGCGCGGATAACGGCAAATCAAGTCAAATGTACCCATTCCACCCATCGAAAGTCCCATCACATAGATCCGCCTTTTATCCACTGACTCACTTTTCACAACATTGTCAACCAGCTTTTTGGCAAGCAATAAGGAGAGGCTCATTTTGGGGTTTTTGGGGAATGAGAGCTCACCGGACTCCGTGCGTTCATACTCAATCCACGACTCATTTTCCGGACATTGTGGAAAAATCACTACACTTGGGTAGTCCATCCGGACATCCGGGTCAGCAAAAAGGGAGGCACCATGGGTAAGTTGCTTTTCATTATCATTGCCGCGCTCTCCGGCGCCGTGCAGAAATAAGATAACAGGATATTTGCGGGTTAAATCGTAGTTTTCAGGATATAAAATTCGATATCGGAGCGTGTTACCTTTATATATGAACTCTTTTTTTTCATACAAACCACTATTTGCACTCAAAAAGAAGGCAAAGAGAAAACTTGCAAATAAAAAAAGTTGTCTTTTCATTTTATAAAGTTAATTGATAACAAAATCCGGTTTTTCTAATAAAATTGGACCACAACTCCCTCTTTCTTTGCTCTATGCTGTCATGAAATGAAAAGCTGACAACAGGCTCAATTCTTACAAATAAAACAAAGAAAGGGATGTAAAGTGCGAAATTCAAATCTTAATTCAGCATAAAAAACAATAATCTCACCTGCAAGCTCCAGAGGGCTGTTTTCGCATCTTTTTACGCTTCAAATATAGCAATATTATTTGGGTAAAAGCTAATTTTTCGGCAAATTTTTCATCACTTTTTATTTCCGGTTGAGCAATTTCCTCTTTTCGGTAAATTCTCTGTAACAGCTGAAAACTCATTGCACCTTTTCACTCAAAGTGTGCAGAAACAGCCTGTAAAAGAGAATTTTTATTACAAAACACAAGATTTATTGCCAAAAAAATGATTATTGGAAAAATTTGCTATATATTTGTTCAGTAAAACCGAAAATTTTTGAATAAAATGGTCGAAGTAATACCTCCCGTAGAAAAAAGCTTACTCAAATCGGAACTGACAGAAAAAACTTTTTTGCGTCCGACCAATAAGGGTAAAAATGAGATTTATATAATCGATGCGCACAAACATCCACACACCATGCGTGAGATTGGTCGTTTGCGCGAACTCTCCTTCCGCTCCTGGGGTGGCGGAACAGGCAAAGAGATTGATGTAGATGAGTTTGATTATCTCAAAAAACCTTTCAAACAACTGATCGTATTGGATCCTGAAAGATATGAGATTGTTGGCGGATACCGCTTCCTTGCCGGACGCGATGCCGAAATCATGGAAGACGGACAGCCCAACTTTGTGATGTCGAGCCTCTTCACTTTCAGCGATGAATTTATGACGGACTACCTCCCCTACTGCATTGAGCTGGGACGCGCCTTTGTGCAGCCCGACTACCAGACAGCCAAGATGGGAGTGAAAAGCCTCTTTGCACTTGACAACCTCTGGGACGGCCTGGGTGCTCTTGTTCATATGGAGAAAAAGTCAAAGTACTTTATCGGGAAAGTAAATATTTATAAGGAATATCCACAGCTGGCGCGCGAACTGCTCTATGAGTATATGCACCTGCATTGCCCCGATCCAAAGAAACTTTGCTATCCGAAAGTACCGATTGAAGTGAGCGACGGTGCCAAAAAGATTGCCAGCGTGATACTTACCGAAGAGGATGCAGCCGCTGATTATAAAGCGCTGCAAAGAGTGGTTCGTCACATCGGTACCACTGTGCCGCCTATGTTTAATGCTTACATCGGACTCACCGAAACTATGAAAATGTTCGGTACTATGATCGACGTAAACTTTGGAGGTACTTATGAGTCAGGAATTATGCTCACTATGAATGACCTCACCGAAGCAAAACGCCAGCGCTACATCGACCCTTACGTCACTTTCCTCAAGCAAAAACTGGAAGAAAAACGGGCGGCACGCCGCGCCAATGTGATTGCTAAGGAAAAGGCCAAAAAGAAAGAGGCCGCTGCCAAAGATGAAAACACAGAGAGCAAACAAACTAAAGACAAGAAATAAAGCATAAGCCTGAAAGGACGCTTTTTAATGCCGGGATTTCCAAGTTCCGGCATTTTCTATTTTTGAGTTAAACAATTCTGTCTCTCAATTCATTAAATAATTGTACTTTTGCATAAATAAAAAAACAAACCTATGTATAAAAGAATATTCATCTACGCATTAATTATTTTCAGTCTGGTTAGCTGTAACCAGGCCAAAAGAGAACAAAAATTCCGCACTCTCGATATTGGGGTGATGTCTTCGATGGACTATCTGCCTCTTGCCGTGGCTCAGGCTAACAACTATTTTGAAGATGAAGGCATCACTGTCAACCTTCAGAAGTTCTACTCTGCCAACGACCGGGATGCTGCCCTGCAAAGCAAACGCCTCGACGGAAGCATACTGGATTATACCGGAGCAGCCATTCAGCACGCCGGTGGCATCAATCTGTTTCTGACTTCACAATGCGACGGAACTTTCGAACTGATAGCCGGCAAAAACGTCAACTACGAGTCTGCAGAAGACTTAACCGGGAAAAACTATGCAGTTTCACGCAATACAGTGGTAGACTTCTGCACCGACATGA
>CAYPPC010000125.1:0-4203 GCA_964412435.1 uncultured Paludibacter sp. | reverse complement strand
CCGCTGCGCCTTGAAATGCTGAATAACGGTAAAGTGGACATGACCGTTCTACCGGACCCTTTTGCCACTATGGCAAAAGCAGATAACAACCAAAGTATTGCATCGCTCAGCGACATGGGTTATCGTGTTACCGGATTAGTTTTCACAGAGCGGGCGCTGTTCAGAAAAAACGAGGCTATCCGTGCATTCTATGTTGCTTACAACCGCGCCATCGGCGATCTTCAGTCGAAACCTCTGAGTGAATTCAGTGATATTCTAACTGAAGAGATCGGTTTCCCGGCTGCAATGATTCCAATGATCACACTGCCGGAATACAGCAAGGCTACTATGCCGGCAGCCAACGACCTGGAAGCTGTAGGCGTATGGCTCAAAAGTAGAGAGCTGATTCCCGAAGATTTCAACATCTTTAATGTGGTGTATTCAAACAAACTCTATTGATGAACAATCTGCTCATACTGCGCAATCTCAGTACCCGTATCGGTAAAGAGTTAATTCTGCAAGACATTAACTTCTCTCTCCTTGAGGGAGAAATCATGACCATACTGGGACCTTCGGGCAGTGGCAAATCAACACTTCTCAATCTGATTGGTGGCATCAACAAGCAGTATAGCGGAGAGATCAATTTTCGTGGTAAAGGTATCGAGCACTTTGTAAAAGGCTATATTCCGCAAAACCTGGGGCTACTGCCCTGGAAAACCGTGGAAGAGAATATTTTCCTGCCTCAAAAAATTGACCGGAAAATTGAAATTTCAGAGCATGAAGCATTTGAAATTATAGAGGAGCTTGGCATCAGTGACTTCCTCAAACGATACCCCTCTGAACTGAGCGGCGGACAGCGGCAGCGGGTAGCGCTCGCGAGGCTTTTTGTCTCTTACCCGGACATTTTACTGATGGACGAACCCTTCTCCGCACTCGACACTTTCACGGCAGAAACATCGCGCGAGCTATTCCTGAAACTTTGGAAAAGAAGAAAAATTACCGCCATCTGCACCACCCACAATCTGCTCGAAGCGGTTAAGCTGGGTAAAAAGATCCTGCTTATTAGCAAGCTCCCGGGCAGAGTACTTCATGTTTTTGACAATCCGCTGTTCGAAACCGGTGCCGTACGCAGCGAAGAAAAATATTTTCAATTTGCGCAGGAAATTGAAGCATTCATGAAACAGGAGAAAGAAAAAGGTAATTTGTAAAAGCAGCATCAATGGACAAAAAAGCTAAAATAAGAGTTCCCAAAGCACTGCAACTTCTGTTTGCAGGTGTTGTCTTTTTCAACATCCTCTGGTTTATTGCAGCTCTGATTTTTCAAAATAAAGCGCTCCCCAACCCGATCGACGTTTATAAAATGATGCCCAAAACAATGGCTGCCGGCATGGGATCACACATATGGGCCAGTCTTCGCCGGGTCGTTATAGGCACCATTATCTCTCTGGTTCTGGGGCTTGCAGGCGGCATGCTCACTGCAGCCAGCAAACGCACCAACCGCATACTCGAACCTCTGCTCTACCTCTCCTATCCTATACCCAAACTGGCTTTACTTCCAATTGTAATGATTATTTTTGGTATTGGTGAGGCAGCTAAAATAGTGATGATAGTGCTGATTATTGTTTTCCAGCTAATGATTTCAGTGCGTGATGCCATACGTCGCATCCCCAAAGAGAATTTTTATGTACTTGCCTCTCTGGGTGCAGGCAGAAGTCAATATACCCGCCATGTTATTTTACCGGGGATACTGCCCGATCTTTTCTCAGCCCTGCGCATTACAGTTGGCATTGCTATCTCCGTACTTTTTGTCACCGAAACCTTCGGTACCGACAAAGGGCTCGGTTTCTTTATTGTTGATGCCTGGATGCGCGTGGACTATATAACTATGTATGCCGGCATTGTTGCTATCTCCGTCATAGGCTTCCTGCTGTTCCTGCTTATTGACCTGGCCGACGCCTACTTCTGCAAATGGGACAAGCTTCAAAGCAAGATAAAATAAAAAGTCTGAGAATTTTCAACTCTCAGACTTTAATCCATACATTATAATATTATAGACCTCTAAATATCGATGCGTAAAAACAGACCGTAATTCTGCTTTTCGATCAGATTACCACGGACCTGATAATAATCCAGATTTGCACCAAACCCTCCGGTATAAAATTTATGTGTCAGCCCCAGGCGCATGTACATCATACCACGCTCAAACTCGGAAGCATCCAGATTAAATCCGTAGAAACCCTGAAAACGGGTAAATAATCGGAGCTGTTCCGACAGCTTTGGTTTAAATTCTGCCACTGCCGAAGTCTCTATCGTATTCCAGGGCATAAAATTGTAGTAAGGCGTTAAAGTAAGATACCATACCGGGTTGACGTATGAGAAATAGACAGCCGCGTTGGGTATAAAACCTTTCACAAAGTGATATTGCATTCCGCCGGACAAAGCCACATGTTTATGCAACTGGTAATTGAACGAGTTCACAGAGACCAGCTCTGTAGCTCCTTTTTTATAATCATAATAAGCCGCAGTTGATGTAATATTTACGTAGCGAAACTTACCGGCAATAGGTTTGTTGAAGCCCATCGCCATGGCTACTCGGTCATTACCAAATAGGGTTTCAAAAAGAATAGGCGGTTGATTCTTGTTTTGAGCATCCACAAGAGTGCTTAAAACAAGCAGGGGGATAAAAAGTAAATACTTTTTCATAGGGTTGTAATTTTTTATTTGTTTTAATATGTAGTTCAAAAGTCTGGTTAGCAGTGAAGGCCTGAAGCCTCCGGAGCTGATTTGAGCCGGTAAATCCGGACACAACAACACCATTCTCTTATCCAGAGAAGAAATCTGCTGCCGGACAACTGCAGCTTATAACAAACAGGGGCAGGATTGGTTCTTAGAATTCAGAAGTAAAGTGGAAACGGATATTTTTAAAATCACTTTGCGCCATCTGCAAGACATAAGCCGAATCTGCCAGAAAAACATCCCGACCCTCTTTGTCTTTGGCCATATATTGCATCTTGCGTCTTTTAAAATTATCCAGTTCGGCCGCATCATCACTCTCAATCCAACACGCTTTGTAAAGCGAAATGGGCTCCCAGCGACTTTTGGCATTATACTCATGTTCAAGCCGGTACTGAATCACCTCAAACTGAAGCTGCCCAACCGTACCTATAATTTTCCGGTTGTTATACTGATTAACAAACATCTGCGCAACCCCCTCATCCATCAACTGTTCAATCCCCTTTTCAAGTTGTTTAGTGCGCATCGGATCAGCATTTTCAAGATACATAAAGAGCTCCGGAGAAAAGCTGGGTAAGCCTTTGAAGTGTAACTCCTCACCGGAAGTCAGCGTGTCGCCGATTTTGAAGTTACCGGTATCAGGCAGTCCCACAATGTCGCCGGCAAAAGCCTCGTCCACGGTCTCCTTCTTCTGAGCCATAAAAGCAGTCGGGCTGGAGAAACGCATCATTTTCCCGTGGCGCACGTGCTTATAATTCACATTGCGTTCAAACTTCCCCGAGCATACTTTCACAAAAGCGATACGGCTGCGGTGGTTCGGGTCCATATTGGCATGAATCTTAAAAACAAAACCGCTAAATTTTTCCTCATTAGGCTCTACTTTACGTTCAATAGCTTCCACCGGACGCGGCGCCGGAGCAATGTCGACAAAACAGTCCAGCAGCTCTTTAATTCCAAAGTTATTAAGCGCACTACCAAAAAAAACGGGTGCCAAAAGTCCCTCCAAATAGAGCTCTTTATCGAAATCTTCATACACCTCACTGATCAGTTCAATATCCTCTCTCAACAGTTTCGCCTCGCTATCGCCAATCTTTTTATTCAACTCTTCACTCGCCACATCAATCTCAACCGACTCACTCACAGTCTGCTTGTTCGTACTGTAGAACTGAAAATTATCTTCATAGAAATTATAAACGCCTTTGAAAGACTCACCCATATTGATTGGCCAGCTGAGCGGTCTTACTGAGATTCCCAGTTCCTCCTCCAGCTCATCCATCAGAGTGAAAGGATCATGCCCTTCCCGGTCGAGCTTATTCACAAAAAGAATAATCGGTGTGTTACGCATGCGGCACACATTCATCAGCTTTCTGGTCTGCGTCTCCACTCCTTTGGCTGAATCCACTACGATAATCACACTGTCAACCGCAGTGAGTGTTCTGAAGGTGTCCTCAGCAAAGTCCTGGTGACCGGGTGTGTCCAGAATATTGATCA
>CAYPPC010000124.1:3796-8791 GCA_964412435.1 uncultured Paludibacter sp. | reverse complement strand
GGCATATAGCTGCGAATATAATCGCAAGGTTTATAGTCAAACTGCACCTGCTCAATCTGAGCGCTCTTGGTGAAGTCGAGCACCACCGGACCCGGGCGACCGCTGCGTGCAATATAAAATGCACGTGCTACTGCCCACTGGATATCTTCAGCCCGGCGGATTTGATACGCCCACTTGGTGATAGGCTGCGTAACACCTACTACGTCAATCTCCTGAAAAGCATCTGTTCCCAACAGTGAAGCGCCAACCTGTCCGGCAATCACCACCATGGGGGTGCTGTCGAGCAGTGCGTCGGCAATGCCGGTGATGGCGTTGGTTGCTGCCGGACCCGAGGTAACCAGGCAAACGCCCACTTTTCCCGAAACCCGGGCATAACCCTCGGCTGCGTGTGCTGCACCTTGCTCGTGACGCGTGAGAACGTGTTTTACTCTATCTCTATAGTCGAAAAGTGCATCATATACGGGCATAATGGCTCCACCCGGATAGCCAAAAATTGTATCAACTCCCTCTTCAATCAGTGATAACATGAAAGCATGTGAACCATTAACAGTCTCTTTCATCTGTCCGTTTCCCCCCTGGGGTGTCCCTGTTTTCTGTGTCATAATGTAATTTGATTTATGTGATTTATTAAATCTGTTCTTAATCTCTATATATAATTGTCTCTTAAATTTGTCTGATAGCTCCCCGGTCGGCCGAACTCACCATGCTGGCATAGGCACGAAGTGCTTTGGAAACCTGCCGGTCGCGGTCTTTTGGCGTGAAAGCTTCTTTGCCGCGACTCATTTCTGCTTCCCGTCTGGCCTGCAGCTTCTCATCGCTTAGCTGAACGTTGATGCTGCGGTTGGGAATATCTATCTCGATGATGTCGCCATCCTGCACTAATCCGATATTACCACCGGCTGCAGCTTCGGGTGAAATGTGTCCGATTGAGAGTCCGGAAGTTCCTCCCGAAAAGCGCCCGTCAGTAATCAGAGCACAGGCTTCGCCTAAATGTTTCGCTTTGATGTAGGAAGTGGGGTAGAGCATCTCCTGCATTCCGGGGCCGCCTTTTGGGCCTTCGTGAGTGATAACAACTACATCGCCCGCTTCAACGTCACCTTTCAGAATTCCTGTGACGGCGGTGTCCTGTGAGGTAAATACTTTGGCTTTTCCGCTGAATTTCCAGATCTTCTCATCCACCCCGGCAGTCTTTACAACACATCCGTCGGCTGCAATGTTCCCTTTAAGTATAGCTAATCCTCCATCAATCGTGTATGCATGCTCCACTGAACGAATGCATCCCTGCTCACGATCGCTGTCCAGCGTCTTGTAAGTGGCATTTTGTGATCCCATCACTAAATTAAACTGATGTCCCGGAGCACTGCTAAAAATTCTTACTGCTTCCGGATCGGGGTTCTCCCGGGTGATGGAATATTTTTCAATCGCTTCACCGAGACTCAGTCCGTCCACCCGTTTCACATCGAGGTCAATCAGACCGCCTTTGCCCAGCTCTTCCATAATTCCCAGAATACCGCCGGCGCGGTTCACATCCTGAATGTGGTAGTAGTGGTGGTTAGGTGCTACTTTGCAAAGATTCGGCACCCGGCGTGATAATCGGTCCATATCATCCATAGTGAAATCAACTTCTCCTTCGTTGGCTATCGCCAAAATGTGCAGCACCGTGTTGGTGGAACCGCCCATGGCAATGTCAAGCGTCATAGCATTTTCAAATGCTGCCTTGGTGGCTATATTTCTGGGTAACACACTCTCGTCACCGTCGCGGTAGTATTTATAGGCGTTTTCAACCACCATTTTAGCTGCGTCGTGAAAAAGCTGTGTGCGGTTGGCATGTGTAGCCACCACAGTGCCGTTTCCTGCCAGTGCCAGCCCGATTGCCTCGTTGAGGCAGTTCATGGAGTTGGCAGTAAACATGCCTGAACACGATCCGCAGGTGGGGCAAGCAGCGTTTTCGATGCGCGATACCTGTTCGTCAGAAACAGAATCATCTGCTGCTACCACCATAGCGTCCACCAGGTCAATCTGTTCTCCGTCAAGTTCACCCGCTTCCATCGGGCCTCCGGATACAAAAACAGTGGGGATATTCAGTCGCATGGCAGCCATCAGCATACCCGGGGTAATTTTGTCACAGTTGCTGATGCATACCATCGCATCAGCTTTGTGGGCATTCACCATATATTCAACACTGTCGGCGATCAGGTCGCGCGAGGGTAGTGAGTAGAGCATGCCGTCGTGCCCCATGGCAATGCCGTCATCCACGGCAATCGTATTAAACTCAGCCGCAAAGCAGCCCATAGCTTCAATCTCCTTTTTTACCATCTGCCCTACCTGGTGCAGGTGGGTGTGCCCGGGAACAAACTGCGTGAAAGAGTTGACCACCGCAATAATCGGTTTTCCCATCTGTTCTTTGGTCATTCCGTTCGCTTTCCAGAGTGCGCGTGCACCCGCCATTCGTCTCCCCTGTGTACTTGTTGCGCTTCTTAATTCCATTTTTTTTCTAAAAAAAAACCTTTCTCTGTGTTTCAGGAGAAAGGTTCACGTGTTTTATATTAAAATTTATTTCATATTACCATGCAATAACCATTCTCACCTCTGATTTCCAATCAAAAGAGAAAGAAGAAGGACGAGAATAATAATATTGTTGGTGTTTGTTTTCATTATGTTTTCAATCATTTTTTGAATGAGTTGCCGGCAAAGGTAAAGCATTATTTTATACCGTGCAACAATTTAACATATAAATTTGCGAAAAAGTTTATTTTTGTAAGTTATTGTGCCGGATTTGTGTGATATTTGGTTTGTGGGTTCCCGGGCTCACCCCTCCTTGTCAAAAGGGATAGTGAGTTGACTATCAGTCTCAGGTTCAGCTGTTTCACGTGCTTTGGGGTTGGATACAGAGAATCCTGCCAGCCGGATACCGTGTCCGTGCAAATCGATTAATTGAAATAATTCATCACTCAGCTCGCGAAAACGGTCTGCAGAGAAAAGATATTCATCACAGGTTTTACTCCTGCTGATAATTCGAAAATCATCGCGTTTGATTTTAAGAGTGAATGTGCTTCCCCTGAATCCGGCCCGGGAAATTCGGCTCTGGAGTTCCTCAGCCAGGTAATCAAACTTATCTTTGATCTCTTCCGGATCTGAGATGTCCTCCGTAAAGGTGCGTTCGCAGCCCACCGAGAGTCGTTCCCGCTCCGGGTTTACAATCCGGTGATCTTCTCCGCGTGCAAACTCAGCAAAGAGCTTTCCCGGTTTCCCGAAATGGCTTATTAAAAACTCTTCAGACTGCATTTTCAGCTCCCTGCCATTGGTGATGCCCAGCTCATGCATGCGCCGGGCTGTTACTTCACCCACTCCCCAGAAAGCTTCAATGGGCAGCTGATCAATAATGGCCGGTGCTTTTTTGGGGTGAATCACAGTCAGCCCGTCCGGTTTCTGCATGTCAGAAGCAATTTTTGCCAGAAATTTATTGTACGAAACACCTGCAGAGGCTGTCAGATTCAGTTCAGTCTTAATCCGCACCTTGATCTCTTTAGCAATATCCTGTGCCAGTACAATGCCCTTTTTGTTTTCCGTAACATCCAGAAAGGCTTCATCAAAAGCGAGCGGTTCCACCAGGTCGGTGTACTCTTTGAAAATAGCCCGGATCTGCAGCGATACCGCTTTGTAAACATCAAAACGAGGGCGTGCAGCGATCAGATCAGGGCAGAGAGCAAAAGCCCTTTTGGCCGGCATGGCCGAACGAATACCATACTTTCTGGCCTCATAACTGGCTGCAGCAACCACCCCGCGGGCGTGTGAACCGCCCACAATCAGTGGTTTTCCGCGGTACTCGGGGAAATCACGTTGCTCCACAGAGGCAAAGAATGCATCCATATCGATATGTATTATTTTTCTCTCTTCAGACATCGCTTTATATCTGCAAAGATATAAAATTCAGTGCGTTTTGATAAAACTTTAACAAATGTGCCTCTGCTTTGCTTAAAGTTGTGTTATCGGGAAAATTGATAAATATAATGTGATATTGATTTGTACAGGTCAAAAAGAATTTGTTACTTTGAGAATAACCTGAAAGTTGCTTTAGCTCTTTGAAACTATAAATTCTGTTTTTGAAATGGTTAAGCAGATAGAAGCTATGGTTAAAAACGTGTAAAAATCACCGTTAGCTTGTATTTTTATATTACTTTTGTAAGTTACTTTGCTATTTATATAATCAATGAAGATTCAAAAATTTCAATATTTGGGTAACATCAACTCACCTGATGATCTGAAAAAGATTAATCGGGATGAGCTGCCGGTTGTATGTGATGAGTTGCGTCGTTTTATGATTGATGAGGTGTCTAAAAACCCGGGTCACCTGGGGGCTAACCTCGGAGCTGTTGAGCTGACAGTGGCGCTGCATTACGTATTCAACACCCCTTATGACCGCATTGTGTGGGACGTGGGGCATCAGGCTTATCCGCATAAAATTTTGACCGGACGGCGCGATCAGTTTCATACCAACCGCAAACTGGGAGGTATCAGCGGCTTCCCGAGCATTACTGAAAGTGAATTTGATACATTTGGCGTAGGCCACGCTTCCACCTCTATTTCTGCAGCCCTCGGCATGGCCGTTGCTGCCGGTCTCAAAGGAGAAGACAGAAAGGTGGTGGCTGTAATCGGTGATGGTGCCATGACCGGAGGTCTTGCCTTTGAAGGTCTCAACAATACCTCGATGGGCAACAACGATATGTTGATTATTCTGAACGACAATCAGATGGCCATCGACCCAATTACCGGAGGTTTAACTCAATATCTTGTGGATATTACCACCTCCAGGACCTATAACAAAATCAGAAATAAAGCCTACCACTTTTTCAAAAAGAGAAAGTTTGTGGACGAAGAGCGGAAGAATAAGATTATTCGTTTCAATAACAGCCTGAAAACGGCTCTGACTCAAAAAGAACACAATATATTTGAGGGACTCAATATCCGCTATTTTGGTCCGGTTGACGGGCACGA
>CAYPPC010000124.1:0-3786 GCA_964412435.1 uncultured Paludibacter sp. | reverse complement strand
GGATAACCTGGTGCGCATTTTCAGTGAGATAAAAGCTTTTAAAGGACCCAAGGTGCTGCACGTGATCACCCAAAAAGGGAAAGGTTACGAGCCGGCCGAAAAATCGGTGACAGTATGGCACGCCCCGGGCAAGTTTGACCCGGAAACAGGTGAGCGCCAGGTGAATAACAACATACATGCCGAACCTCCTCTTTTTCAGGATGTGTTTGGGCATACACTGCTAGAGCTGGCCGGAAAGAATGAAAAAATTATCGGTATCACCCCGGCTATGCCTTCCGGTTGCAGCATGACAATTATGGAGAAAGAGATGCCTGAACGCGTTTTCGATGTGGGTATCGCTGAAGGGCATGCAGTTACTTTTTCGGCCGGACTGGCCAAAGAGGGTCTTGTGCCTTTCTGTAATATCTACTCCACTTTTCTGCAGCGTGCTTATGATAATATTATTCATGATGTGGCACTTCAGGAGCTACCGGTTATTTTCTGTATTGACCGGGCAGGCCTGGTAGGGCAGGATGGGGCTACTCATCAGGGTCAGTTCGATATGGCTTATCTGCGCTGCATCCCCAATATGACCATTGCTGCTCCGCGTAACGAGATGGAGCTTCGGAATATGATGTACACCGCACAGCTGAAAAACAGAGGACCTTTCTCTATCCGCTATCCGCGGGGCAAAGGATTCAATGTGGAGTGGCGCAATGAGATGACCGAAACAGAAATCGGCAAGGGTGAGTGGCTGAAGCAGGGTGATGATCTGGCTATTATCACTATCGGTACCATGGCTGCTGCTACAGAAAAAGCAATCAATCAAATTGAAAATAACAGCAACGTTTCCATCGCTCATTTCGATGCGCGATTTGTGAAACCGCTTGACGAAGAGGCACTGCACAGTATCGCCAAAAAATTCAAAAAGATAATAACTATCGAAGATGGAACCGTAGAGGGCGGTTTTGGTTCGGCGATACTGGAATTTATGTCTGAAAATAACTACCAGTTAGATCAGACAATCATCGGATTGCCCGATGAATTTATTCCTCACGGCAGTCCGGATGAACTTTATGCCATGCTTAAGCTGGATGCTGCCGGCCTGGCAGAACGTATTGAAGCGCTGTTACCCAAATTCTCACAGACGACCCAAAAAGTGCAATAATGAACATTCTGATTGCCGGTGCCGGCGAAGTAGGAACGCATTTAGCTAAAATGCTGGCCCGAGAAAGTCTTAATATCACACTGATGGACAGTGATCCGGACCGTTTTGCAAACATAGAGATGAACTATGATTTGCTTACTGTGGTTGGATCGCCCACCTCTATCCGTGATTTGAAAGAGGCAGGTGTGGCTGATGCTGATCTCTTTGTGGCGGTGACGCCTTACGAGTCAGTTAACATGACCGCTTCTATGCTGGCTACCAATCTGGGGGCCAAAAAAACACTTGCACGCATTGAGAATTTTGAATATCTGCAGACCGAAAACAGAGAGTTTTTCTTCTCACTCGGTGTGGATTATCTGATATATCCTGAAAATTTAGCTGCTAAACAGATTGTGGAGTCCCTCCAGTTTCCCTGGCTGCGCCAAAGTATGCACTTTTGCGATGAGGCATTGATTCTTTTTGCCATCAAAGTGAGAGATAAAGCTGAATTGCTTAACAAGCGTTTCGATTCCGGCTTTTTCAGCCACGGGCGATACCGGGTGGTGGCTATCAACCGCCTGGGCAAAACCATTATTCCGCGCGGTGAAGATGAGCTTCTTGCTAATGATATTGTCTATTTTGTGACCATGAAGGAGAATGTAGAGTTTTTGCGGGAGCACACTAACAAGAAAGATTTTGAGGTGAAATCGATGATGATGATGGGAGGAAGCCGCATAGCGCGCAAAACTTTGCAATATCTTCCTGACGGTATGCAGGTAAAGTTGCTCGAAAAAGACCGGGAGAAATGTTACCGCCTGGCTGAAGTAAACAAAAGTGCGCTGATTATCAATGCAGATGGCAGAAATGTGGAGGTGTTGCGCTCGGAAGGGGTGGAGGATACTGATGCATTTGTAGCTACTACTGCCAACTCAGAGGCCAATATTCTGGCCTGCCTGGAGGCAAAACGGCTCGGGGTGAAAAAGACTATTGCTGAAGTTGAAAATCTGGATTATTTGCAGTTGGCAGAAGAGCTGGATATCGGTACTGTGATTAATAAAAAGCTGATTGCGGCCAGTTATATCTATCAACTGACGCTGGATGCTGATGTGCTCGATGTGCGTAGCCTGACCTCTGCCGATGCTGAAGTGGTGGAGTTTGTAGCCAAGCCGGGTTCAAAAATTACTAAAACGGTGCTGAGAAAAATGAAACTGCCCGATCATGTAAATATCGGCGGACTGGTTCGTAACGGAATTGGCCTGCTGGCTTATGGTGATACTCAGATTCAGGCCGGTGACCATGTGATTGTCTTTTGTGCGGCATCTACCATTCGCAAAGTGGAGTCTTTCTTCTAATTGCCTGACCGGCTAAATTAAAAATACAGTTACTATGAACCGGGACTTAAATTTCAAACTGATTTTCAGGGTGCTGGGTAGTTTGTTGTTGATCGAAGCTGCTTTTCTGCTTCTTCCTGTTCCGGTTGCTCTCTATTATAAAGAGACAAGCCTGGTCATCTATTACCTGGTCACAGTTGCTGTGGCCTTGCTGGCCGGCGGCACTTTTCTCTTTTTAGGCCGGAAGGCCAATACCGAAATGATAGGAAAACGGGAGGGGGCCATTATTGTAACATCCACCTGGTTTTTCTATACACTGATTGGTTCTCTGCCATTCTCCCTGAGTGGAGCTATTCCCGGATTTACGGATGCTTTTTTTGAAACTCTTTCCGGTTTCACCACCACTGGAACCACCATCCTGAACAATATCGAGGAGATGCCCTTCAGTATTTTGTTTTGGCGATCGCTCACTCACTGGATTGGCGGTTTGGGAATCATTGTTATTTTTCTGGCCATTCTGCCGATGATCGGAGGGGCTGTTTATCAGATTTTTAATGCCGAAGGTACCCTGCCGATTCGCGAGAAAATATCACCGCGAACCAATGAAATGGCTAAAATTTTACTGACTGTCTATCTGGTGCTGACCTTGCTGGCTACGGTGTCACTCTATTTGGCAGGGATGAATCTGTTTGATGCCATCAATCATGCGCTCTCCACTGTGGCTACGGGCGGATTTTCGACCAAGCAGCAAAGTATTGCCTATTTCCAGTCGCCGGCTATCGAGTATGTAATTATTTTCTTTATGTTTTTTTCGGGTGTCAATTTTACGCTCTACTACTTTCTTTATAAACTGAGCATCGATAAGATTAAAAAAAATGAGGAGTTAAAGTTTTACCTGCTCTTTTTGCTGCTTGCCACCTTTATTATTTTCCTGTCGCATATCGATTTCAAAAGTATCTCTTCCATCGCAGATGTGGAATACTCATTCAGAAACAGCCTTTTTATTACTACTTCCTGTATAACTACTACCGGTCTGGCTACCGAAGATTATATGCTCTGGGAGGCGCACACCTGGGTCTTGATGTTGGTGCTGATGGTTATCGGTGCATCGACATATTCCACTTCCGGCGGTCTGAAAATCTCCAGAGTGGTGGTGATTTTTAAGTTTTCATACTACGAATTCAAAAAAATGGTACATCCCAATGCGGTGGTGCCTGTGAAATTCAACGGTCAGTTGATAAAAGATGATATCCTGTTTCGTATCATGGCGTTTTCGCTGATATATATTATGTTAATAATCATCGGTACATTTATTTTAAGCCTTACCGG
>CAYPPC010000123.1:5788-8877 GCA_964412435.1 uncultured Paludibacter sp. | reverse complement strand
AAGTAGAGATCAAAGAGGTTATTCGTACCGAAGGTGACTCCTATGCACGCTATCTGAACCGTCTGGATGAGATTGAACAATCGCTCCATATCATTGAGCAGCTGATCGACGACATTCCCGAAGGAGATATTCTGGCAAAAGTGCGCCCGGTACTTCGTTTACCGGAAGGGCAATACTTCCAGAGTGTAGAAACCGGCAAAGGTGAATTTACTGTGTTTATTGAGAGCACCGGAGACAAATTCCCCTACCGCATCAAGTTCCGCTCACCCTCCATGCCGGCCGTGGCTGTGATGCCGCTGATCAGCAAGGGCGAAATGTTGGCTGACTTTATCGGTATCGGTGGTTCGATGGACTATGTGATTCCGGATATTGACCGCTAAGCGGCTAATAAAAAAACAATTTGACCATATATTAATATAACTTACACCGTTCCGACCGGCCGAAAAGCCAAAAAGGAACTGCTTTACATAAAATTTTATGGATTACAAACAACCATTAGAGCTGACAGGTCTTATTTCCAACATGGATACTTTTTTCAGGAGTAACCTGTCACCGTTTTGGGCCAATTTAATTGAGGGCGTACTGATTGTGATTGCCTTGCTGGCAGCTTACGCACTGATTGCTCTTGCGCTGATTTATATCGAGCGTAAGGTGACCGGCTTTTTCCAGGCTCGCCTTGGCCCCAACCGTGTGGGTAAATATGGAATTATCCAGAGTGTGGCCGACATGATTAAAATCCTGATTAAAGAGATTATTCACATCAACCGGGTGGATAAATTCCTCTTTTATGCTGCACCCTTTTTCGTGCTTGTATCTTCCATGCTTGCTTTTGGAGCCATTCCATTCGGACAAGGCCTGCAAGTGGTCGATTTCAAAATCGGGGTATTCTATCTGCTGGCAGCCTCTTCCATCGGTATTATTGGCGTGTTGTTGGCCGGCTGGTCGAGCAACAACAAATACTCGATGCTGGGAGCCATGCGAAGCGGTGCTCAGTTTATGAGTTACGAACTCTCTACCGGCTTTGCATTGATGGCCATTGTGGTACTCACAGGCACCATGCAACTTTCGGAGATTGTGGAGAGCCAGCGTTATGCCTGGAACATTTTCAACGGACACATCCCTGCAATGATCGCTTTTGTCAGCTTCCTGATTTCAGGCCACGCCGAAACCAACCGCGGTCCTTTTGACCTCCCCGAGGCAGAAGGTGAGCTCACAGCCGGTTATCACACCGAATATTCCGGTCTGCAGTTTGGATTTTTCTACCTGGCAGAATACCTCAATATGTTTATTGTAGCGGCCATCGCCACTACCGTATTCTTAGGTGGCTGGATGCCGATTCAAATCAAAGGCTTAGATGCATTTAATCAGGTGATGTGGTATATCCCCTCTTATGTGTGGTTCTTTGCGAAAGCGGGTGTGCTGGTATTTATCAGTCTCTGGGTGCGCTGGTCGTTCCCGCGTCTGCGAATCGACCTGCTGCTCAACTTAGAGTGGAAGTATCTTTTACCAATCAACCTGGTAAACATACTATTAATGACCGCAATGGTACTGATGGGCTGGACTTTGACCGACTGGTTCCCTGCTCTCTTTGCCCGATAAGATAAGAAGTTCATTTACAAAAATATAGAAATCTGAAACAAGATATGAATCCATTTTTTAATTACTTTTCCCGCATATTCACCGCGCTGAAAAACCTACTGATAGGTATGTCTGTGACGTGGAAAGCGCTGTGGCGTAAAAAAGTGACGATGCAGTATCCCGAAAATCGTGAAACACACAAAATTTCGGATCGCTGGCGTTCGGAGCTGATAATGCCACACGATGAAAACAACGAACATGCCTGTACTGCCTGCGGTATCTGTATGATGAATTGCCCCAACGGCACCATCACCGTTACTCACGATTTGGTGGAGACCGAGGAAGGCAGAAAGAAAAAGGTACTGAACAAGCATATCTGGGACTATGGAATGTGTACTTTCTGTAATCTCTGCGTAATCACCTGTCCGTCGGATGCCATCATTTTCAACAATGACTTTGAAGGTGCCGTGTATGATCGCAGCAAGTTTGTGCACCAGCTGAACCAGCCGGGCAGTAAACTGCGGGAGAAAAAGGTAGTCCGCAAAGCAGCACCGGCACCCAAACCGGCACCGGCCAAAGAGGAAACTGCCGCCAAACCGGAAGAGAAAAAAGCGGAGAGTGCGGAGAAGCCCGCCGGAAAGCCTGTAGAAAAGAAAGAGGTGAAAGCTGAAGAAGTTAAGAAGCCGGAGGCTGAAACAAAAAAGCCTGATGCGGCAGCAGAACCTGCTCCGGTAGAAAAACCGCTTGCTAAAGAGAGCGGCAACGAAGAGCCTAAGGCAGAAAAATAGAGTAGAAAAACATAAGCAATAATACAATTTCGACACCAAGAAATTCAGAGAGCTTTAATCATTATGACAGAACAAATAGTATTTTACATCTTAGCAGCAATTATCTCCATTTTTTCGGTACTTGCTGTTACCAGCAAAAAGGTAATTCGCGCAGCCACCTATCTGCTTTTTGTGTTGCTGGCCACCGCCGGATTATTTCTGATGCTCAATTATCACTTCCTTTTTGCCGTACAGATCATGGTCTATGCGGGTGGAATTATGGTGCTCTTTATCATGGCCATTTTCCTCACACACCGGCCGGGCACCAATTTCGGCACCAAAGCAAGCCGGAAAATGTATGCATCTGCAGCCCTGGCCATCTCCGGACTGGTACTCACTGCTGTGGTAGTAGCCAGACAAATGACCCAGGCTTTTGAATATGTGAAGAGCGCAGAAATCAATATGAACGAAATCGGAATGGCGATGCTGGGCACGGGTAAAAACCAATACCTGCTTCCTTTCGAAGTGATTAGTGTAATGCTGCTGGCCTGTATTGTGGGTGCCATTCTGATTGCCCGCAAAGAGCCGGATGTGGAAGGAACAGAAAATGATTTAGATAAATAAACAGAAAGCTATGATAGGACAATTTTTAATCAATACATCGGGGGCTCCCGCACCACTACTTCCCTTTCTGATTGTGGGAATGGTGATGTTTTTTGCCGGAATCTACGGTTTCTTCACACG
>CAYPPC010000123.1:0-5778 GCA_964412435.1 uncultured Paludibacter sp. | reverse complement strand
AACCTGATTCTGATGCTGATTTCAGTGGAGCTGATTCTCAATGCCGTGGACCTGAACTTTGCCGTTTTCAACCGATATCTCTATCCGGGAGAAATGGAAGGGATGTTCTACGCACTCTTTGTTATCGCCATAGCCGCCTGTGAAACTGCAGTAGCTATCGCCATCATTATCAACGTGTATCGCAAATTTGGCAATACCGAGATAGATAATGTTAAACAGATGAAGCATTAGGCATTCATGCTTCGGCAGTAATTCAGTTGCTCCAGAGTAAATTGATGCGATGATGCAATTGAATAACCGTTAAAATAAATTACAATTCAATTACGGTAAAGCCGAATTACAAATATTTATATAGAAAAGCATTGAAGGTTGCACGCTTAATTAATAAGCTCAATCGAAAAAGAAATAAATAAATTATGGAATATACAGTTTTAATTCTGCTTCTTCCCCTGTTCACATTTTTGCTGACCGGACTGATGGGAAACAAGTTGAAACCACTCACAGCAGGGCTTATCGGCACCATCTCGCTGACCCTCGTTACGGTTATTTCCTACTATGCCGCATTTGATTATTTTTCAAACTACAAAGTGGACGGCGTGTGGGAGACAGTCATTCCGTTCAAATACACCTGGATTAACTTTGGTGCCAACCTCCACGTTGACCTGGGAGTTTTGATCGATCCGCTTTCAGTGATGATGCTGATTGTGGTATCTACCGTTTCGCTGATGGTGCATATCTACAGCCTGGGCTACATGAAAGGTGAAAGAGGATTCCAGCGGTTCTACGCATTCCTGTCACTCTTTACCTTCTCGATGATGGGTTTAGTACTGGCAACCAATATTTTCCAGATGTATATTTTCTGGGAACTGGTGGGTGTATCTTCCTATCTGCTGATTGGATTTTACTACACCAAATCGGAAGCAGTACTGGCTTCGAAAAAAGCATTTATAGTTACCCGCTTTGCCGACTTCTTCTTCCTGATTGGAATTCTGGTACTCTCCTACTTCACAAAAACATTCGACTTCGGTCTGCTGATGTCAGGTGATGCCTCTATCTTCAACTCGGTAATGGGTTCTAGCTTTATGGGTATTTCGGCACTGACCTGGGCCATGTCACTGATGTTTATCGGTGGTGCCGGTAAATCGGCCATGTTCCCGCTGCACGTCTGGCTGCCCGATGCCATGGAAGGTCCAACACCTGTTTCAGCACTGATTCACGCCGCTACTATGGTGGTTGCAGGAGTTTATTTAGTGGCTCGTATGTTCCCCATTTATGTAGGCTACACACCCGAAGTACTGCATGGTATCGCTTATGTAGGTGCATTTACAGCGATGTTCTCGGCTATTATCGCCATTACACAAACTGACATCAAGCGGGTGCTCGCATTCTCAACCATTTCACAAATCGGATTTATGATGGTGGCGATTGGAGTGAGCACCGGTATGTCGCTCAATGGCGGTGACCACAGCGCCCTCGGTTATATGGCTTCTATGTTCCACCTTTTCACACACGCCATGTTTAAAGCCCTGCTTTTCTTAGCTGCCGGCTCCATTATTCATGCCGTTCACAGCAACGATATGCGCGATATGGGTGGCTTACGCAAGTTTTTGCCTATCACACACGCTACTTTCTTAGTTGCCTGTCTGGCTATCGCCGGAATTCCACCACTGTCAGGCTTTGTGAGTAAAGACGAAATTATTACTGCTGTATACAGCTTCAACCCCGGAATGGGTGTATGGATGACCATCACTGCCGGACTGACAGCATTCTATATGTTCCGCCTCTATTACAACATTTTCTGGGCGGGAGATTACAAAATACAGGACAATCACACTCCGAAAGAGAGTCCGCGCACAATGACCTATCCGTTGATGATCCTTGCGTTCATCACTCTGGTAGCCGGATTTATTCCCTTCGGAAAATTCCTTACTGCCGACCGCGTACCTTACAGTATTCATTTGGATATGAAAATCGCAGTGATCAGCGTGGTGGTAGCTCTCGTGGGTATTCTGCTGGCACGCGCACTTTATCGCAAAACAAGCAAAACACCTGCTGCTATTGTGGAAAAAGCTCCCGGACTTTACAAAGCTTCCTGGAACAAGTTCTACATAGACGAGGTATATATGTTTATTACCAAAACATTAATTTTCAAAGGAATATCCCGACCGTTTGCCTGGTTTGACCGCAACGTGGTGGATGGTGCTCTCAACGGAATGGCCTGGCTTACCGGCCGCACTTCAGAAGCAACCAAAGGATTCCAGTCCGGTAGCATTCAGTGGTATGCCTGGGTATTCCTGTTTGGAACGCTGTTAATAACGTTCTTAGCGATAATATAAAACAAGAGCCAAGGTAAAAGTAACACTTCAGCTACGCTCAGTGGCTGAAAGATAAAGGTAAAAGTAAAAAGTAAGATATAATGCTCTAAAATTCCCTCTTTGGAGGTAGGGGCTTTAAAAACAAATATTTATATGAACTTTCTATTATCATTCGTAATCATACCGGTATTGATGGTGCTGGCACTTTTTCTGACCAATAACAGAAAACAGGTGCTCTCCGTAATGGTAGCCGGAAGTGCGGCGCTGGTAGTTGCAACGGTTTATTTAGTGTGGGCTTATCTGTCGGCGCGCAGCAACGGCGCAGACGCACCCATGCTCTTCACCTCCTCCTGGATGTGGTACAAGGCACTCAACATCGGCTTTTCACTCGGTGTCGACGGGGTCTCCGTGTCCATGCTGGCACTCTCGACACTTATCGTGCTTACCGGAACACTTGTTTCATGGCGCATTGAGCCGCTGACCAAAGAGTATTTCCTCTGGTTCAGCCTGCTCTCAACCGGTGTATTTGGTTTCTTTATCAGCACCGATATGTTCACCATGTTTATGTTTTACGAGGTGGCACTGATTCCGATGTATCTATTGATCGGAATCTGGGGCAGCGGGCCCAAAGAGTATTCAGCCATGAAGCTGACCCTGATGCTGATGGGTGCTTCTGCCTTCCTCCTGGTAGGTATTCTGGGTATCTACTTCTCATCCGGTGCCGCCAGCATGAATATTCTGGATATTGTCAACACCCATATCCCTATGGAGAAGCAAAGACTGATGTTTGTTCTGACTTTCTTCGGATTTGGTGTGCTGGGCGCTATGTTCCCCTTCCACACCTGGTCACCCGACGGTCACGCAGCGGCACCCACTGCCGTTTCGATGCTTCACGCCGGGGTACTGATGAAGCTCGGAGGTTATGGTGCCTACCGTATTTCGGTATATCTGCTTCCTGAGGCAGCCAAAGAGCTGGCTCCCATATTCCTAGTGTTAACAGCGATTGGTGTGGTATATGGTGCATTGACCGCCATCCACCAGCGCGACCTGAAATATATCAACGCCTACTCCTCTGTGAGTCACTGTAACTTAGTGCTTTTTGCCATTCTGATGCTGACGCAGACCGCACTTACAGGTGCCGTGCTGCAAATGCTCTCTCACGGATTTATGACCGCTCTCTTCTTTGCTTTGATTGGTATGATCTATGAGCGCACAGGCACCCGTATGATTACAGAAATGGGCGGCCTGATGAAAGTTATTCCATTCCTCGGAGTAGCCTTTGTAATTGGCGGATTGGCTTCGTTAGGTCTTCCGGGACTGAGCGGTTTCGCAGCTGAAATGACCATCTTCTTCGGTGCATTTGAAAACGCCGATCTCTTCCGCAGAGTACTGACTATTGTATCTATCACAGCCATTGTATCAACCGCAGTTTATATCCTGCGTATGGTGGGTAAATTCCTCTACGGTCCGATGCACAATCCGGATCATGCCAAAATTAGCGGCAGCGTTTGGTACGAACAGGTTGCAGTAGTAATTCTTATTGCAGGAATTGTTTATATCGGTTCATTCCCGCTCGGACTTTCCGAGATGATTCACGAGAGTCTGGCCGACGTAATGGCACAACTGAGCCGGTAAGCGGTAAATGTTTTTTGAAAAGAAAGAGTTAGCAAAAACGAAACAAAAATTATTCTGCCGGCAAGGCGGTATAAATATTTTACAAAATGGATTATATCACTAATTTTTTATTCATGCGCAGCGAAGTTTCGCTATTGATAGTCATCGTTTTTCTGCTGCTATTTGATTTGATAGCGGGCAAGAAAGGGATGAAGTATTTTCAGCCGGTGGCCATCGTGGCGTTTGCACTGCATACCATCATCACCTTTATGCCACAGCTTGCAGGCAGCTCATTTGGCGGCATGTACGAATACCTGCCAATGCACTCTGTGATTAAGTCAATACTGAATTTAGCCACGCTGGTGATCTTCTTGCAGGCAAAAGATGTATTCGACGGTAAGTTGCAGAGCAATAAGCGAGGCGAGTACTACTTCCTGACGCTGATTACCCTGCTTGGAATGTACTTTATGATTTCGAGCGGCCACTTCCTGATGTTCTTTATCGGACTTGAAATGGCGTCTATCCCGCTGGCAATACTGGCAGCTTTTGAGAAGCACAGCAAAAAATCAGCCGAGTCGGGTGCGAAATATATATTATTGGCAGCCTTCTCATCGGGCGTTATGCTCTTCGGTATCTCCTACCTCTACGGAGCTGTGGGTACACTCTACTTTGCCGATATGCCGGCATTGATTACTGCCAATGCGATGCAGATTTTAGCCTTTGTGTTCTTTGTCAGCGGACTGTTTTTCAAAGTTTCACTGGTACCTTTCCATCTCTGGGCAGCTGATGTTTACGAAGGTGCTCCCACCAACGTTACCGCCTATATGTCGGTAGTGTCGAAAGGTTCTGCAGTCTTTGTTCTGATGACGCTGCTTTATAAAGTATTTGGCAACCTCATCGTAGAGTGGCAGGGAATCCTATACGGAATCACCATCATTACCATTACACTGGCTAACCTCTTTGCGATTCGTCAGAATAATATCAAACGATTCTTCGCCTTCTCGTCAATTTCTCAGGCAGGTTATTTAGTGCTGGCAATCATTGCCGGAACCGCCTTTGGTATGACTACGCTGGTGTATTACATCTTTGTATATGTATTCTCTAACTTAGCTGCATTTGGCGTTATCAGTGCCATTGAAAACCGCAGCGGCAAAGTGAATATCAGTGATTATAAAGGCTTGTACAGCACCAACCCGAAGCTGAGCTTTGTAATGATGCTGGCACTCTTCTCTCTGGGAGGTATTCCTCCCTTTGCAGGATTCTTCAGTAAGTTCTTTATCTTCGCAGCTGCGCTCGAACAAGGTTTCTACGTGCTGGTACTGATTGCAGTTGTAAACACCATCATCTCGCTCTACTACTACCTCTTAGTGGTGAAAGCGATGTTCTTAGACAGCAGCGACAATCCGATCCCTACACTGCGTACAGACCTCTTCAACCGTACCTCGCTGGTGCTTACCACAGCAGGTATTCTGTTGGCAGGTATTCTCAGCTTCTTTATGGATAAAATTGAGCTGTTTAGTTTTGGTATGTAGGAGAGGATTAAGTGAGTAAACTTATATATTAAATTCCCCAAATCTTTTGATTTTGGGGAATTTGATTTTAAACTAAAAACAATCTGTACTTTTCACCTCACATTTTAGTCTTTTTGTTTGTAGATATAATTTATTGTACTATCTTTGCACCCGCAATCCACGAGCTATCGGCGAGATAGTTCAGATGGTTAGAGCGTCCCGATGAGATATCGGGAAGATCACGAATTCAATTCTCGGAGAGTGATTTAATCATCAAATTGAAATAATGGCGAGATAGCTCAGATGGTTAGAGCGCATGATTCATAATCATGAGGTCC
>CAYPPC010000122.1:8602-9084 GCA_964412435.1 uncultured Paludibacter sp. | reverse complement strand
CCCACATGCAGTCCGCTCACCGCCAGAATATGCGCTGCCCCCGATGCACTGTAAATCGCTTTCACATGTGGCTGCAACTCATCTTTGTATCCCAGCGTCAGAGCGGCGAGTACAGCAAACTCATCCCCATCAAGGCCATAATCACGATATACCGACAACAGGTAACGACGCGAGGCATCTGCCTGACGGCGAATGCTCTTCCGAGGCGGCGTATCTGACACCGCCCAATAGTCTGATGCCACATAAGCCGTAGCAGCGATGCCCTGTTTTTTTAGGTAGGCCGCATAATCAAAGCCATCCGGATTTTGAACCCCGTCAGGAGTTCTGAATGTAGTCTCCACAATCAACTTATCACCAGTCAGCAAGGAAGCAATCCCCTCCTCTTTTTGCAGATAGAGAATGGCTTTCCCGCTTCCCGGCACTGCAGACAGCGAGTCGTAGCGCTGCAAAAGCTTCACTTTACACTGATAAGATTTCTCCTT
>CAYPPC010000122.1:3423-8592 GCA_964412435.1 uncultured Paludibacter sp. | reverse complement strand
CGGTGCATCCAGCAGTTCCACCTCAAAAAGAGCGGTTCTGTTTAAGTCCGAAAACTGACTGTTTTGTTCATACAGGAGGAATGAAAAGTAAGCCACAGAAGCAAAAACAAACATGGTGCCGGCCCCGTAGAGCCAGCGCAGGCGATATTGCAGCTCATTATTACGAATCAGTCCGCCACCGGCCATCATCAGCAGACCGGCAAAAGCCAACATCACCACCGCCCACTTTCCCGGACGGAGATATTGGTATATTAAGATTCCTTGAATCAGGCCGAACAGAAACAGGAAAAAAGGGGTACGCTGAAAGAACTTCATAGCTCCCTCCTCTTTACAAAAAAAACATACAGACAATAGGTTCGGCCCGCTATCTATGCAAGCATTTTACGAATAGTCTCTTCCGGGTCGGAAGAGTTGAACACGGCACTGCCCGCAACCAGCACATGCGCACCGGCATCAAACAGCTTGGGAGCATTTTCTAAATTCACTCCCCCGTCAATCTCAATCAGGCAGACAGGGTTTTCTTCTGCTATCAGCATCTTCAGCTCTTCGAGTCTGTTCCAGGTATCCTCGATAAACTTTTGTCCTCCGTAGCCGGCAAAAACTGACATAATCAGCACCATATCCACCTGCTTCAGCAAGCCCCGCAGCCGGGCTACGGGGATGTCAGGATTGATAGTAATCCCGGTTTTAACACCCAGCGCCCGGATTTCACTCAAAGTTTTCTCCGGATACCTCAAAGTCTCCAGATGCACGGTGATCACATCCGCACCTGCCTCTGCAAAGCGCTGAATATATTTTTGTGGCTCCACTATCATCAAATGTACGTCCAAAGGCTTTGTGCAATACTTTTTCACCGCTTCCATCACCGGAAAGCCAAAAGATATATTGGGGACAAAAACGCCATCCATCACATCAATGTGCAACCATTCAGCATCGCTGCGATTAATCATTTCACAGGCAGAACGCAGATCTGAAAAGTCAGCCGAAAGCAAGGAGGGAGATACAATTTTTGTCATGATAGTTGGATAATTTATTTCAGTTTTTCTCAAAGTAAATACTTTTTTTTCATTTTTCCAAAACCGGATGCGGCGGAAATAAAAAAGAGTTGCAAAACAATGTTATGCAACTCTTTTTTATTTCTGTTTAGGGTTCTAATTCTTGATAAATTTCACCCGGTAGATTACACCGCGTTTATCCTGAATACGCACGAAATAGTTTCCTGGCTGATACTGCCCCAGATTAATGCTCAGCTGAGTCATACTCTCATCAGCAATACCCTCCTGAATAACGGCTCCCTGTGCATTATACACATGGTAGCTGTAAAAATTCAATCCATCCTGGAAGGGCAGTTCAATATTTACCACCGATCCGGCTGGCACCGGGAAAGCTCTCAGCTCTTCATGCACCAGCAAATCATTCGTAGAGCTCGCCTCTTCAAGGCAGCCTACAAATTTCAGCTCTGCTACAGAGGCCCAGGGGTTGTCATTCATCTCCGACAGTGCCACTAACTTAGCATAGCGTGCTGTGGTGGGGGGAATAGAGATATACTGCGGAGCTTCCGTGTTTTCAAATGTTCCGGCGCTGACCGGCTGTCCCCAATCATCTTTATCGTTTGAGACATAGAGTTCATAGTCTTTAATTCGTCCGTTTGACGATCCGGTACTACGCGGATAGTAAATCATTGTGCTCACCAGATACTCTTTGGAGAAATCGATTGCGATATGGTGCGGGTGCGTCGGCTCATTGGGTGACCACTCTGTGTGCCAGATGGTGTTTATATTTCCATCAAAGGCTTTGGTGCCGTCTTCACCCGGTTGATGACTATTCGTACCAACCAGGCGCCACTCTTTTTGAGGCAACTCACCCGGATTGTCACAGGTGTAAATAGAGGGGCACTCTCTCACCTCAAACATATCCTGCACAGAGCTTGTATAGGTCTTTCCGTCTTTGGTTACAGTTAAAGTAACGCTATAAACTCCCGGATCGGCCCACACTTTGGGGTTGCGGGTTTTGGTAGAGCTCATACGACGCGGCGCGGGTGTCACCTCCCACTCCCAGGTAACTCCCTCCTGGTTCAGGATGGAGTGTGAATCCAGCTGAATCACATCATCCGAACAGGGATAGACACGCTGTTCAACCCATGGAATAATGATAGGCTCAAAATCCGGTTCGGCCAGCGGCGTTTCCCAAACACCTCCGTTACCGGACACACGCAATTTGCTGTCGCGGTAGAATGGCAGTGCAATATTCACCCGGAAACCTCTCGGATAGCCGGTGTCAAACTCAGTCCAGTCAGCATCACCATCTTTTCTGTAGTAAACACTTGCCGGATTACCACCGTTGGAGGTAATAAAGAGATAGACTAAATCTTTTCCATCTTTCGTGGGCTGAATGGCCAGACTTTTTGTGGTAGCACTGAAATTGGACCACTTTTCCCAGCTGTTACCGCCATTTTTTGTGCGGTAAACTTCACCGTTATTGCTTCCGGTCTGCATGGTTGCATACACATAATCTGCATTGTAAGGTGAAATCACAAAAGCTACAAAGCCGCCCCAGCTGATTGGCTGCACTTTTCTCTGCCAGGTTTTTCCGCCATCGCTCGTTCTGTACAAACCTTGCCCCACAATGTCGGCATACATCACATTGGGATCACTCATAGCCACATTCAGGTAGCGTACCCGTCCCGGGAAAGTGTAGAGCAGATCGTAGGTTACCCCGAAATTGGTACTTACCCAGATACTGTTTTCGCTTCCCAGATAGAGCGTTCCGGAGTAGTGCGGATGCGTAGCGATATTGCTTCGGTTGGCTCCATACATATCCATATTGGGGTGTTTGCTAAAAATAAAGCGTCCTTCCATCTCACCTCCCAGCGCTTTGGGAAGAATATATCCGTTGCCCAGGTCATCAAAGGCCACGTGGCGGCTTTTACCCTGCAGCACCCAGCCGGTAGGAGACTCGGCACCTCCCATTCTTAATGCGTGATCGTATCCGTAGAAGTCAGTAATTACGGTATTTCCGTTGTGATAGCGTCCTCCAACCATGATATCTTCATTCCATCCCTGGTCAAAGCCCCAGAAATCTGATCCTACCATGCCGTCGGTAGAGGGACGGTAGTTTCTTCTGTTGGTAAAGCCGTCAGAAGTAAAGTTGACACCGCCATCTGTAGTAACCCACAAATCGCCGTCGGGCAAAAACTTAATCTCCTGAATGTCGGGGTGGATACTATAATTTCCCTGATATCCGCCAATGGCTGAAAAGGTTCGGCCGCTGTTCATCGAGCGGAAAAGGGTAGTTGTCCCTGCAAAAACCTGACTTTTATTGATGGGCGAAACGGCCAGTACAATATCGAAATAGCCCTGTCCGTTGGTAAGTGCATTACTTGTAAAAGAGGCATCGGAACCGGTATGTTGCTTAGTCCAGGTCCACTGCTGATTGCTATCGATCTCTCCTTTATAGAGGAAAGGTCTTTTGTTCATATTGCTTGTGAGCATAAAAACATAGAGCGCATTGGGCTCGGCAGGCGTCACAGCCAGCAAACCACCACTGCCATGATAAAGTGTATCGGGGAAATTGAGCGGAGTAAAGTTAACTCCTGCATTGCTTGACATCAGCACCCGGAATTGATTGGTATTATTAGCATGAGTCAATGCATAAATAGTGTCAGAGCTGGTGGGCTTGATTGCCACATCCCAGGCGGTTGTTGATATACCGCTGCTTCGTCTCCAGGTATCACCACCGTCGCGGGTGTAGCGCACACCGTCAGAGGCAGCCACAAAATATGTTCCCGGAGTTGCGTGATCCACCTTCATGCGGTTAGTACTGAAGCTAGCACTGGTGCGATGCCAGGTGGCACCACCGTCAGTGGTACGGTGCACAGTACGACCGGCACAGGCAAATGCAGAGTCCGGATCCAGCGGGCTGACACCCACAGCAGTAACAGCACCACCAAACACATAGTCGCGGCCTGACTGTTCCCAGCTGACTCCCTTATCCACCGATTTATTCACATAACCGGTTTCCGTTCCGATATAGACTATATCCGGGTTGGTTCTTGAGATATCAATACTGTAAACATTCACCTGCCAGGGTGCCTCAACTTCCACATTATCATCCCATACAGTTTTTTTAGGACCCACAAACGACCAGTCTGAATTATTTCCGGCAGCTGGTGCGCGCATTGGTCCGGCGTAGCTGTTGGCCTGAGTTTTTTTCAGTTGTTGCTGAATTTTATCCAGGTCGGGCATCTCAATGGTTCCGTCGAAAAGCGTATAAGGCTCCACCGCTCTAACCCAAAACCGGTAGTAGCGTATCAGCGGGTTTCTTACTTTACTCAGTCCCAGGCGAATTTTCTCCTGATCCTCCCACTTTTTGTAGGCTTGAGTTACATCATTATAATTCACGGGGAATTGATAGAGCATTTTTGCCCAGTCGGGCATATCATCTTCATAATCCGGCTTCAGAATAGGCTGAGCATCCGGCAATGAATCATAGGCGGTGTATTTCTCTACCGCCTGACCGGTGGCAGCTGCATGCAGCAAAAACATAAACAGCGACAGTACCAGGGTCTTTAAAAGAAAGGATTTTTGTACCATACAAGTGTGATCTTTATATTAATATTAATTTTTCGGTCAAAGTACAAAGATAATAGATTTTTATTAAAGACCGCCTTTTATTACTTGTACAACAAAAAAAATAGCAGACAAGTCTGACTTGTCTGCTATCTTTTAATATTCAGTTATAATTTCTAATTGAGTAAATACTCAACATATCCTCCCTCACTGCAACGCTCAGCCCTGTAACTGGCTGCAAACTTCAAAATGTTGTCAATGCACTCTTTGCCGGGACCCGGCAAATTATCTGAAGCAGCATTTTGTATATGTGAGGACACGGAATTTAAATAGGTAAAGTTTTTTCTCATAGGCCTCGTTTAAATACAGATTTATTTTGATTTAAATATCTGTAATTCAAACGGACTATTGTTTCAAATAGTATATAAGATGAGAAAATATTTACTGCATTTCAAGATGAATGCTGTTTTCCTGTGCAATTTTACGCATATTCATCAGGGCGTAACGCATGCGACCCAGTGCGGTGTTGATGCTCACATCGGTACGCTCGGCTATCTCTTTGAAGCTCATATCCTGATACAATCGCATTATTAATACCTCT